>CATYEA010000062.1 GCA_958405355.1 uncultured Lachnospiraceae bacterium | reverse complement strand
ATTTTCTACCGTTTATGTTACAATAAAATCGGATTGAATACAAGGGAACGGCAGACGTTTTCTGCCGTTCCCTGTATCTTATTTAACAGTCATTAAAGATAACAAAGCCAGTTAGCAGCCGCAGCGGCAGCGAACCTGTGAGAAGTCAAATGGCGCCATGACCTGGCGAATGAAATAGCCCTGATTATGCTGGCATACCGGGCAGGCCTTCGGCGCTTCCTTACCGTAAGCGATATGTCCGCAGTTTAAGCACATCCAGGCCGTTTCTTCATCGGCTACAAAAAGTTTTCCCTGTTCCATGAGCTGAGCAAAATGCTCAAAACGGTCTGCATGGGTTTTCTCAATGGCAGCAATGTTATGAAAGAGATTTCCAATCTGAGCGAAACCTTCCTGTTTTGCCGTATCACCGAAATGTTTGTACACATCATCGAATTCTTCTAATTCATTGTGCTGGGCCATACGGAGCAGCCTGGACATTTCCGGGTCAATATCCACCGGATAGCCGCCGTCAATGGCAATGGTCTCCCCGGCCATATCTTTCAAATGGCTGTAAAATAATTTGGCATGCTCTTTTTCCTGGTCAGCCGTAAAGGTAAATACGGTCTCAATAACGTATAAACCATTGGCCTTGGCCTGGGAAGCCGCCATGGTGTAACGGTTTCTTGCCTGGCTTTCTCCTGCAAAAGCCCGCATTAAATTTTTCATTGTTTCACTTTCTCTGAAATCCATAATTATTCCTCCTGAATTTTAAAATTTATAACAACGGATGGTCGGAAAGGGCTTTCAGCCGTTCCCACCGTCGATCGATTTCCTTTTGAATATTTTCGACAACCCCCCGATACTGGGGCTTTTCCAAATGACGGGTCCGGCCCATCATTGCCAGCCAGTCGATCACCGGAATTTTTTTATTTGCCTTTTCCGGATTATAGCTCAATGTGGTCTGGCCTTTTTCCACTTCATAGAGTGGAAAATAACAGCAATCCACAGCCTTCCCGATAACTGTCCGTTCATTTTCCGGTTTATCTGACCAATTTAGTGGGCAGGCCGATAATGCACGGATATAAGCCATTCCTTCGGATTTAGCATAAACCTGGGCTTTCGCCGCCTTTTTCACAAAATCTGCCGGATTGGACTCGGCGGCTGTCGCCACATAAGGCATTCCTGTAGCCGCCATGATTGCCGCCGTATCTTTATGGAAAAATGTCTTTCCATACTGCTCCGGCCCCACATGGGAAGTAGAGCTTTTGGCTCCCATCGGGGTAGAATAGGACAACTGATAACCTGTATTCATATAGCCGCCGTTATCATACTCTAACAAAATCAAATGGCTTCCCCGAAGGGCCGCGCCAATGGCCGAACCCAGACCGATATCCATGCCGCCGTCACCGCTGACCATGACAAAGGTAATATCGCCTTCCGGATATTCACCCCGTTTCTGACGCTGCTTGAACATTTCCACCACACCGGATAAGGTTGCCGCACCGTTCTGGAACAAATTGTGAATATAAGGCACTTTAAAGGATGTTTTCGGATAACCGGTCGTCACCACCATGCCGCAGCCCGTCTGGAAAAGCACTACCACATGGCCTTCAATTCCCTTTAATAAAAGATTTACATTCACCGGAATACCGCAGCCCGGACAGGCTCCGTGGCCCGGACTGAGCCGTTTCGGCATGACTGTCAATTCATTAATCCGGGCATTTTCAATCTGAACGTGACCATTTTCCGGATTCAAGCTCCGGCGGATAATTCCCGGAGAAGCGGCCTCCTTCGTAATCGGCTCATAATATCGCATTTCTTCCCGGCCGCCAACGCCTTTAAACACACCGATATAATCAAAGGCTTTGGCCCTTGGATTTTCCCCTTCCTGAAATAACATTTCCGCATCTTCGGCATAAAAATCCTTGCCGCCAAGACCATAAATCCGGCTGAGTACCCGAATATCATCATTCCCCTTACCAAAGCCCTGAAGCATGGCTTTGATTTCCAGAGTCATATTTCCGCCACCTGCACCGTAGCTGTCCTGCCTGTCGGCAACAATGATTGTTTTTGCATTCTTACAGAGCGCATATAAGGCTTCTGACGGAAAAGGCCGAAGGACACTGACCGTAAACACACCAACCTTCTTTCCTTCTTCCCGAAGCTTATGCACGGCAGAACGAACCGTATGATAGGCAGAGCCAAGAATAAAAATGGCAATCTCCGCATCTTCCATCTGACATTCCCGGACAAGCCCGTAGTTCCTGCCGGAAATTTCAGCATATTCTTCATAAATGGTCGGAAGCCAGTTTGCTGCCGACTTCATCGCCTGGTGGAGCTGATATTTATTATTGATAATGTCCGGCTCATTCATGTAAGAACCTATGGTGACCGGATGGTCCATATCCAGTAAATCTATCTCCGGTTCCCGCTCGCCGACAAATTTTCGAACATCCTCATCCGATTCAAAAACCATACAGCGCCGTTTCTGGTGACTTGTAAAGAAACCGTCAAAGGCCACAATCACCGGCAGATTCACTTTTTCCGCCAGTTTTAAACCGCAAATATTCATATCGTAAACCGCCTGAGGCGTATCGGCAAAAAGGATGATCCATCCGGTATTTAAGGCGTACATAATATCGCTGTGGTCACCCTTAATCGAGAGGGGCCCCGAAACGGTCCGGCAGGCCACATTCATCACCATCGGAAACCGGGTGCCCGACTGGACGGGAAGCTGTTCCAAAGCATACAAAAGACCATTGGCGCTGGTCGCGTTAAATACCCGGCCGCCGCAAGCCGAAGCGCCATAGCAGATGCCCGCCGCACTGTGTTCCCCCTCAGCAGCCACCAGAGATATATCATGAAGCCCTTCCGCCTTCATGGCATCCAGATTTTCCGCAATCTGGGTGGACGGCGTAATCGGATAATATCCCATGACATGGTAATTTATCTGTTTCGCCGCATAAGCCGCCAACTCATTGCCACTGTCAAAAAACATTTTCTGCGGCCTGACTCCTGTTTTTTCCATCATCTAACACCTCCGTCATTCCGGCGTTCACTCATATAACTTTCCCCGGTAATCCAACCGTCCGACGCCTTCTGTGTCCAATGGATACTGGAGGCCACCAAGTCCTTATCCGTGACGAACCACTGAGGATTTGGATGTTCTGCCTCTACCCCGGCCACCAACGCATTTACCGGACAGACGGCAACGCACCGTAAACATCCCTTACAATAATGATAGTCCAGGCCACGGTTCATCATCTGTTCCTTTCCCTTATAGGTTCCCCGTTTGAACTGAAATACCATATCGGGACAAGTCGAGTCACAAAGCCCGCAATGGATACATTTCGATTCATCGAACAATGGCATATAGCCGCTTCGGGACGGCGAAAGATCATTGGATGCCATGCTTCCTGCCAAGAGATTCGCTCCGCCAATCGGTGCATTTTCATAACCCCAAATCAATTTCTCCTGCCGGGCTTCCGGCATCACCTTTCCGGATATTTCTGAGGACACCGATTCCGTTTTTCCATGGCCAACGACGGATGACGGATCATCTGCCGACCGGCGAAACTGCTGAACCATAGCATGTCCGGCCATAAATCCATTCAGATTTATTTCCAGAAGGTCCGGATACTTTTTACCGACGGTCTCTTCAATCAATTTTCTTCCGCAGGCCAGAAAATCCCGGCTTTCCGGATTTTGACCATTCACAATTTCTTCATCCTCCAGCGCTTTCATCATGGCACCGAGCATGATCATATTCATACGGCTTTTCGTCTGCATGGCAATAGAAATGCCGTCCAGATAATAAATATAACCTGAAAGCCATGGGTAACTTTCTGCCAGAGCTTCCGCATTTTTCCGGGTATTGATAACTATTTTCCGAGGCATCTCCAAAATATCCGGCCACGGATATTTCATCAAAATATTTTCCTGAAAAATACCGAGAATGTCCGGCTCACGCACTGGACTGTTAATCAATATTTCCTTATCGCCGTCACACCAGCGTATAAATGAACTGACGGGCGAACCCCGTTTTTCAGAACCATAACTGGAAAATGCCGCTCCATTGAGGCCAAGATATTTTACACCCAGTTCACCGAGCATTTTCCCACACAGGTTGGCTCCCAGGCCGCCCAGACTTTCCAGGCGGATTTCAAAATAAGCCCTGTCCTTCATATCCTTTTCCTGCCTTCCCTTTGTTTAAGGCTAGTATGTGCATATTTTTTCCAAATATACACAGCCACATAAAATACGCTTTGTGCCTTTGCAAAAAAAAGCACACGGCGATTTACAAAAAATCGTCGTGCGCTTTTAATATAGTCAATTGAATACTTGTTTACATCGAAAGGACGAATCCTAGTCGGCTTCTGCTGTTCTTGCATTCATAATCAGCATCTGCAAGCGGTTTTCCAGGTTGGCAAAGCTGACATCCGGATCATAATCCAACGGCAGAATCTGAGCGTCCGGATAAATTTCTTTCAGCCGTTTTGCCACACCGCGGCCAAACACATGATTTGGCAGGCAGCCGAAAGGCTGTAAAATGACAAAGTTCCGGCAACCATGTTTGGCATGATGCAGGATTTCTCCCGGAATCAATACGCCTTCCCCGGCATCAAAGGTATGATGCATGATCGGGTCACTGTCTTTGACCAAGTCCGGCAGACGGCAGGCTGGTGTATACAACGGATGCCGTTTTGCAATGGAGTCAGTCATATTGTGGGCCAGTTCAAAAAATTCATTGGCCGTATGGAACCATAGCTTCTTACCGAGAGGCCGCTTTAAATGATACTCCCGAATCTGAGAATCCAAAACAAAGTAAATCTTTCGGATAACGTCGGTCATCCGGGCTTCTATAATCTCGAAACCGTTGCGCTCCAGATAATCTTCGATATCATGGTTCGCTCCCGGATGGAAATTCAAAAGATATTCACCTACGATCAGCACCTCTGGTCTCCGGTGGGTACGATCGTAACCCACTTCTTTCATGATCTCAATAGCTTTCGAAAATCCCCGTTTTGCACCGCGGATGCCATGATTTTGCAAACCATCGACCAGAGCATCCATGCCTTTTTCAAAGGCCTCATTGGCGCTGCCCGGCTCCAGTTCATAAGGCCGGATTTTCCGAAGCAGTTCTTCCAAGGCATCAATCATCGGCAAAGCAATGGCAGTGCGCAGCGATGAAAGCAGGTTCATACGGAATCCCGGATGTAAATCGTGATAATCTTCATCATCGTTGGTCAAAATCGGCACATGGGCGTATCCCGCATCATCCAGGGCTTTTCTAAGCAGGGCGCCGTAATGGGTCAGACGGCAGTCACCGATATATTTACCCATGCCGATTGCCGCTTCTTTATCGTCATATTCTCCGCTTCGAAGAGCGGCCAACGCTTCCCCGATCACAATCTGAGCCGGGAAACAAATATCATTATGAACATACTGTTTGCCCAGCCGGATCGCCTCGTCCCGGCCAATGTCCAGCGGAACGGCCTTTACATGCTGGGTAGCCAGAGCCGCCGACATAATCCGACAAAAAGCGTGGGATGTATTCGGTACAAGAACCACCTTTTCTTTTATATTTTCTTTTGTTAATTTCACCGGATAAGGGTCCGTCAGCTCTTCAACAATCAGTTCCTCATTCTGACTGCGCCGCATAGCTACCGTTTCCACAAAAGAGCGAACACGGATACGCAGAGGACCCTGAATGTCACTTTCATCTAACTTTAATACAAGCGGTATTTTCCCCGAAATTTCTTTCATCATTCGGATAATTTCATCGGACAAATAAGCATCATGGCCGCAGCCAAAGCTGACAATCTGGACATATTCCAAATGCGGACTCTGGGCCGCCATAATGGCTGAACCAAGCATCCGGGCATGATAATTATTGACCACATCCAGACGGCTCTTACTCAAATCCACTTTTTCCAGCCCAGGCAATGAATCCGCTGTCAGTACAGGAATTCCCAAACGAGTGAACATGGCTGGCAAATCATGATTAACCAGGGCATCATTCTGGTATGGCCGGGAGGCAAGAACGACCGCATATGTACCATTGCGTTCGACTTCTTCCAAAATGGACTGGGCAGCCTCCGTCAATTCCCGATGGAAAGTCCCTTCAGCTTCATCTGCCGCTTTAATGGCCTCTTTTGTATAATTCGGTGAAATATGGAAGGTCTCCTTCATATACTCAACCAACTGTCTGTCCCGGTCAACCTTTCCGTACCAGTGGAACAATGGCGTGTCAAATGGCACACCCCAGCGTTTTTCCGGATTATCCGAGTTTCGGATAACAAATGGATAGCCCTTGACTACCGCACACATGGACTCGCTGGTCTTTTCCGTATTTTCTGAAGTCACCGTCGTAATGGACGGCATGAAAATCCGGTCAACCTTCTTCTCCACCAGATTCCGGATATGCCCATGAACCAGCTTAGCCGGGAAACATACCGTATCCGAAGTTACCGCGGACAAACCATTTTCATACATCCGCCGTGTACTGTTATCGGATATCTGAATCTTAAATCCCAGAGCCTTCCAAAAAGTTGTCCAGAAAGGCATGGTCTCCCAGAAGGACAATACCCTCGGAATACCTATAGTCACCGACTGTTCCGGCAAAACTTCCGGCGCCGGATAATCTTTAAACAAAAGCTCCTCACGGGTGCGGAACAGATTCGGAATCTGGTGTGCCGCCTGTTCTTTTTCCCGAAGTTTCTCACGAACATCCGCCTCACGAGGGTCTCCGAGAATTTCGCCCCGCTCGCATCGGTTATTCGTTACCCAGGACTTTCCATTCGAGAAAGTGACGATTGTACGCTTACAATGATTGGTACAAAACGGACACGGAAAATTCGATTCCTGAGAATATGAAAAATCATCCATGGCATTCAGCCCGATAAAGGTTTTCTCTTTCGCTCCGGCGCCAACACGTTCCTTGGTAATCAAAGCCACGCCGATAGCGCCCATAATTCCCGGATAAGGCGCCCGAATCACTTCTTTTCCGGTATATTGTTCCATGGCCCTCAATACCGCATCATTCTGGAAGGTACCGCCCTGGACCACGATTTTATCGCCAAGAGAATCCAAATTGGAAATACGGATAACCTTGGTAAATACATTTTCTATGATTGAACGGCAAAGTCCGGCCATAATATCCGCCGATAACTTTCCATTGCGCTGTTCTGTCACAATGCTGCTGTTCATAAATACTGTACACCGGCTTCCGAGGGCTGCCGGATTTTGTGAAGAAAAGGCTGTCTCGGCAATTTCCTCCACCGGAATATGTAATGAAGCTGCGAAATTTTCAAGGAAAGAACCGCAGCCCGAAGAGCAGGCTTCATTAACCACAATATTCGTAATAATGCCGCTGTCCAGCCAAATAGCCTTCATATCCTGCCCACCGATATCCAGAATGAAGGTGGCATCATCCACATACTTTTCGGCTGCCCGGGCATGGGCGACCGTCTCCACCACATGGCACTCGGCGCCAAAGGCCTCGGCAAAAAGTAATTCGCCATAACCTGTTGTTCCCACAGCGATGATATCCAGCTCCACTCCAGCTTCTCGATAGCTGTCCCTGAGAGAAATCAATGCTTTCTTTGCCACATCAAGAGGATTGCCCTCATTCGGCGCATAGAAGGAATCCAGAATATTTTCATCCTCATCCATCAAAACAAACTTTGTCGTCGTACTACCCGAGTCAATGCCCAGATAGGCATGAACCATTTGTCCCTGTTCCGGTTTTTCAAAATGGTTTTCCGGAAGCTTATGCCGATTCAAAAAAGCTTCTTTTTCTTCCGATGAAGCAAAAAACGGCTCAGCATGATTCATGGCCTGACTCGCTTCCACGATACGATTTTCCTGTAAAAGCTTTAAAATCCGCGGCAAAGAAACTTCCCTATGATCGTTCGCAAACATTGTATCCAGCGACAGAGCTGCCCCATAGGCAATCATGATCTCCGGATGGTCCGGTATGATTGCTTCCTCCGGTGACAGATTTAAACGCTCTATAAATACCCGAATCAATGTCGGATTAAAGGTGAGGGGGCCACCCTCAAAAACCACCGGTTTTTCAATGTCCAGCCCCTGGGCCAGGCCGCCGATCGTCTGTTTGGCGATAGCATGAAATGCGGACAGAGCCAGATCCTGTTTGGACACTCCCTGATTTAACAGAGGCTGAATATCTGTTTTAGCATACACGCCGCACCGCCCGGAAATATCGTAAACACAGGTTCCCTGGGCTGCCAGTTCATTAAATTCTTCAATCGGCACCTTCAAAATCGATGCCACTTCATCGATAAAGGCGCCGGTGCCTCCGGCACAGCTGCCGTTCATACGCATATCAGCCACATTTAAAGAATTATCCGCCTTATCCCTGCTGAAAAATATCATTTTGGCATCCTGACCGCCAAGTTCAATGGCTGTGCGGATGTCGTCATAACGCTCCTTGAGCGCAACAGAATTCGCCACAACTTCCTGAATATAGGGCACATCTAAACTCTCTGCAATCAATTTTGCTCCGGAGCCGGTCAATACCAACCGCACCTGGGCTTCCGGAAAATGTTCAATCAATTGATTCACCGCGCAGTACACGCTTTGAACCTGGGCGGCATTATGCCGCCTATAGTCGGAAAATACAATATCCCTGCTTTTTGCATCGATCGCAACGATTTTTGTTGTTGTCGAACCTACATCTATTCCGACAAGAAGCTGTTCTTTTAGTATTTTCTCATTTAACATCTTTTGTACTCATTTCCTTACTATATAATTCATATCATAAAAAACAAAGCCCGGATGGATCCCCATCATGGCTTTCAATACGGTATTTTAACCACAAAAGGTCTTCCGACAATCTGCTTTATTGCAAATCGTTAAAAGACCTTGCTAAACATTACCTCTATTCTACCACTTTTTCAAAAATATACAAGTTTTCTTTATATCATCATACGGGCTGAAAGCAATTTTTTTGTGTAATCATGCTGTGGATTTCCAAAAACTTCCTCTACCGTCCCCATTTCGACAATCTCGCCCTGATGCATGACGGCCACCCGCTGACAGACCGCCCGAATCACATCCAGGTCATGGGAAATAAAGAGCATAGCCACATGATATTTTTCATTTGCCCGAAGAAGCAGCCGCAGAATCTGGGCCTGAACCGAAACATCCAGCATAGACGTTGGTTCATCACAAATAAGAAGTTTCGGATTTAAAGATAATGCCCGTGCAATGGCAATTCTCTGAGCCTGGCCCCCGCTGATTTCATGGGGATATTTATGCCACTGGTCCTCCGGAATTCCAACCCGGTGCAGCATATGACGGACCATTTCTTTTTCGCTGATATGACGGTCCAGATGATACAGCCGAATCGGTTCGGCACAGGCAAAATAAATATCCCGCCGGGGATGGAAGGTCATCTGAGGATGCTGAAACACAAACTGAAGCTGGCGCCGCAGTTCGTACCACTCCCTGGCACCGGCTTTTACCAGATCATGCCCCGCAAAAGTAATCTCTCCCGAAGAAGGTTTCAAAAAGCCGCCAATCATCCGGGCCAGCGTTGTTTTTCCGCTGCCGCTCTCCCCAATCATAACGAAAATTTCGCCTTCACCTACATGAAAAGAAATATCCTTTACTGCTTCTACCC
>CATYEA010000061.1 GCA_958405355.1 uncultured Lachnospiraceae bacterium | reverse complement strand
CAGAATATGGTACGGCATAAGAATCTGTGCCCGGTCTGACACGAGAATCTTCGGCTGCGGAACTCCCTGTTTTACAAGAGAATCGATTTCATCGACCAAATTCTGAATATTCAAAGCCACACCATTACCAATAACGCTGGTCGTGTGGTTATAAAAAACGCCTGATGGAAGAATATGAAGAGCAAATTTGCCATAGTCATTAATAATGGTATGACCTGCATTACTTCCGCCCTGGAATCTGACAATAATATCCGATTCCTCTGCAAGCATATCGGTAATCTTACCTTTTCCTTCATCTCCCCAGTTTGCGCCAACGATTGCTTTAACCATAATAAAATCTCAGCTCCTTAAAAGTATTCGTACAACAAGTGTAAACTAAGACACGTTTACATACTCTTACATTTTATGCTATAAACACCAAAAAGTAAAGCAAAAATTACGGCCAGGGAAATTTCCCTGACCGTATCAATTTTTATTTTAGATAAAAGAATTAATATTTGAAGAATCCTTCTCCAGTCTTTCTTCCAAGTTTGCCGCCGCGAACCATCTGTCTCATCAGGCGGGATGCACGATATTTGGAATCACATGTTTCAGCATAGAAAGTATCCATGATATGTAAGCATGTATCCAGACCGATCAAATCACCAAGGGCCAGAGGTCCCATTGGATGGTTACATCCAAGTTTCATGGATTTATCGATGTCTTCTGCGGAAGCCAGTCCTTCTTCAAGAACGATAGCTGCTTCGTTGATCATAGGAATAAGGATACGGTTAACAACGAAACCAGGTCCTTCTTTAACTTCTACAGGATCTTTGCCGATTTCTTTGGAAAGTTCATAAACTGTATCAAAAGTTTCTTTGGATGTATTTAATCCGTTGATAACTTCAACTAATTTCATTACTGTAGCCGGATTGAAGAAGTGCATACCGATCACTTTATCCTGACGTTTTGTAGCGGATGCGATTTCAGTAATGGAAATAGAAGATGTATTTGTTGCTAAAATTGTCTCTGGTTTGCAGAGTGCATCAAGTTTTGCAAATAAATCTTTTTTAACCTGTACATTTTCAACGATAGCTTCGATAACAAGGTCAGCATCTGCTGCAGCATCTAAACTAACAGATGTAGATACATTACCCATAATTTCAGCTTTTTTCTCTTCTGTCATTTTGCCTTTGGAAACCATCTTATCAAGGCTCTTTTCAAGTTTTCCAACCTGAGCTGCTAAAATTTCTTCAGACATATCATTGAATACTACCTGATAGCCTGTTTTAGCTAAAACCTGTCCGATATCCAATCCCATCTGTCCTGCGCCAACAATAAATACTTTTTTCATAGTGCCCTCCTGCTATTTCATTATATTTTTGTTTTTTGATTAATACATTTGATAATTTTTTAACTTCAAATCTGTATTAACGCTTATCGCTACACCTATTTTACCTCAATTTATACGAGAAGTAAAGTAATTTACGCCATTTTTTTGTTACTTTTAACCTACTTGTTGTTATCGAATTAACAACTTTCAGAAATTGTTTACACTATTCTGTCACTGCAATGACTTCGATTTCAATCAAGGCCCCCTTCGGAAGGCTTGCAACCTCCACGCAGGAACGAGCTGGTGCATCTCCTGTAAAATATTTCGCATAAATTTCATTGACTGTTGCAAAGTCATTGATATTATCCAAAAATACCGTCGTTTTAATCACATCTGAATAGGTCGCCCCAGCTTCCTCAAGAACGGCGCCGAGATTCTTTAATACCTGTTCTGTCTGAGCAACAATACCTTCGGCCAGTGTACCGGTCTCAGGAATCAATCCAATCTGTCCGGATGTAAATACGAAGTTTCCTGCTTTTACTGCATGCACATAAGGTCCAACTGCGGCTGGCGCATTTTTTGCGTTGATAATTGTCTTTGTCATCTTGCTTACCTCCATTTTATGTCTGCTTTTCCGTCGGTTCTTATTCTTTCGGCATCCGCTTTACATCGGATACCTTATCGCTGCGCACGGTCAATTGCCACAATGCCTGCGTCACCTTATCAATATCTTCTTCCGTCGTATAATAGTTAAACGAAAATCTTGCCGTTCCTCTAGGATAAGTACCCAAAGCTTTATGCGCCTCCGACGCCTGGTGAAGGCCGGAACACATGATAATTCCATACTCATCTCTGAGAGCATCTTCCAGTTCTTTTTCTTCCATAAAATCTGTCTGAATAGAAATTACCGGAATCCGGTCTTTATATCCCGGTCCAATAATATGAACACCATTGACATGCTGCACTTTACGAATAAACTGTTCAACCCGTTTCTGTCCTGCACGGCTGAGGGTATGCAGTGTTTTTTCTTCAATAAACTCAAAAGCTTTATGGAGTCCTGCAACGGATGCCGTATCCAGCGGATTTTGTTCAAATTTTTTCCGCATATCCGCACCGCCGAGAAGGGCCTGCGCCCTCTCACTGGCCAGGAAACCTCCGATTTTCTCAGAAGCAAAAAGACCATTACTTCCGGAAAATGTCATAATATCAACACCCCATATATTCATAAATATTGGAACACAGCCAGCGGTCTGGGCCACATTGACGATCATAAGGAGACCATGTCTTCTGGCGAATTCACTCACTTCCTTTGCCTGAAGCACTGTACCTGAAACTTCCGAAGCGTGATTAACAATTACCGCCTTAGTATTCGGACGAATCAACTTTTCTATCGCATCAAACCCCTTTTCACCTTTCAGAGGATCAAATAAAATAAGCTGTCCTTTTTCGTTGCATGGAATCCGTGTATATTCCACACCGCCGGAAACATTCTGATCTGCCTCATGTCCGATATCATTTAATGCATCCATGACCACATCATTTTCCATTGATGAAATAAGCACATGATCTCCGTCTCTAAAAAGACTCCGAATAACTGTGTCCAAAGCAGCTTCAACGCCCGGTGTAAACACAACGGCCTCCGGACCTGGTCCATGAAATAATTTATTCAGCCGACTTCTTGTATCTTCTACCATGCTCTGAACACTGTCCGCATTCATGCCTGCCGAAGCAGCCATCGCTTCTTCTACACCTTCGGCCTTAGGCACAAGTGTCGTCAACTGATCCAGATATATTGTATTCATTCAACTCTTTCCTCCTTCTATATGGATATCTTTAAAATTTCACCTTGAATTCTTTATTATTTTAGCATACTTTTTCCATATTTGATACATAATATCTTCTATAAAAATGAATTATCTCTCAAAAAGGAGAATCTTTATGCAAGTTCTTTATATTATTGTACTTTCTATTGCCTCTATTGTCGAACTCTTTATCCTGTGTAAACTAATGGGATACCGTCAGCTCTCCCAGCTCAGCATGTTCGACTATGTCAATGGTATTACCATTGGCAATATTGCCGCTGAAATGGCAACCTCTTTGGATGACAGCTTTGTGGAGCCTATGACTGCCATGATTGTCTACGCCCTGGCCGCCTTGCTCCTGTCCTGGTGGAGCAGCAAATCTATCCGTGCCCGGAGAATTATTTCCGGAAGACCAACCGTTCTTTTAAATAACGGACAGCTTTTTGAGAAAAACTTCCGTAAAGCCAAAATCGACCTAAACGAATTTCTGGCCCAGTGCCGTATCAACGGATATTTTGACATTTCCCAACTGGAATCCGCTATTCTGGAAGAAAATGGCCATATCAGCTTTCTGCCAAAAAGCGGAAATCGGCCTCTGACCCCCAGCGATATGCAACTGACTCCGGACAGAGATACTCTGGTCGCAAATATCATCATTGACGGCCACATCATGCCAAAAAATTTAAAGGCTTCCGGCAAAGATGAAAAATGGCTGAACAACCAACTTCAGATTTACGGCATATCGGACATCAAAGATGTTTTTCTCGCCACCTGTGATTTAAATCAGCAATTTGCCGCCTACACTTACACAAAGGAAGCGATACCGCCGGACATTCTGGCCTGAAAGCTTCTCTGACTTCAGAGTTTTTCGGACAATCCTGTTTTTTCAAACCACTGTTTAATCTCCGCCGCATCTCCGGCCAATGTCCCCTGGATCATCTGGGGAGTGCCGCCGCCTTTGCCCGCATACAATGTCTGAATCTCCTGTCCGAATTCCTTTGCCTGCTGTTTTCCATCAATCAGCACATAACGGTATCTTCCGCCGCCGCCCTCTGCGAGAATAAGAACCCGTTCAGCCCGTTCGGAAAGGAGATTTGCATATTCCCGCAGCTCATTTCCCTCCAGTTCATTTTCCAGAACACAAACTGCTTCTCCGGAAATGACCAGATTTGCTGCTTTTGCGGCCAGCATTTCTTTTTTCATCTGAACCATTTTAAACTTCAAATCGCCGATCTCTCTCTGAAGCCGCTCAACAGCCTCAGAAATCTCCCCTGTCTTTGCCGACAGCAAATGGGAAATCTTTACAACACTGTCGTGTTTTTCCAGATAATCCATCAGCGCCCGATTGCCGGCAAGCATAGAAATCCGTACACCGCCCTTATAATTCTGTACCGACAAAATTTTAATCAGGCGAATTTCTCCAGTTTGGAAAGGATGGGTACCGCAGCAGGCGCACCGGTCATATCCGGGAATTTCCACAATCCGTACATCTCCGGCCAATTCCTTTTTACTCCGATAGGTCATCCCGGCCAGTTCTTCCTTGAGTGGTATCGTTGCCTGAATCGGAATATTTTTCTCAATGGCCCGATTGGCCTCCGTTTCAATCTCCCGAACCTGAGCTTCCGTCAGTTCGCCGTTAATATCCAACGTGATGGCTTCACTTCCCATGTGAAATCCCACATTATCATAGCCGTATTTTTCATGAATCAACCCGGAAACAATATGTTCCCCTGCATGATTCTGCATATTTGAAAAACGGAATTCCCAGTCCAGCCTTCCCTGAACCTCTGAACCAACATCCAGCGGTCTGTCCGCATAATGCCACACTTCCCCATCTTTTTCATGAGTATCTGAAATCACGGCTTCACCAATCCAGCCCCTGTCTCCCGGCTGACCGCCGCCCTCCGGAAAAAAAGCGGATTTATCCAGCCGTATTCTGTATGTTTTACCTTTTTCTTCACATTCCACTACCCGGGCATCAAATTCCCGGATATAAGGATTTTTCTCATATAATCTGTCTGTCATTGTCTTGCTCCTGTTTTTTCTCAAAATTCTTGAAGAAATTATACGCCCAATCTCTAACCCCGTCAAATAAAATAAGAACCATTGACGCATCAATGATTCTTACTTTTAAATCTCACATATTCTGCCCTCTATTTTACTGAAAACTCTTTCGGCCGCTGGCATCTTTAACGCCCATTTCCTCCCGATATTTTGCTACGGTACGACGGCAGATTTTTACGCCCCGCTCCACAAGACGTTCTGTAATTACCCTGTCACTCAACGGCTTTTTCTTATCCTCTTCTTCGATAATTGCTGCTATCAGTTTCTTTACCTGCTCGGTAGTGATCTTACCGCCGCTGTTTCCTGCGGCAATACTCTTTGAGAAGAAATAATTTAAAGGGAAGATTCCCCAGGCACACTGAAGATACTTATCCCGGATAGCCCGGCTGACCGTAGATTCATGAACTTCCAGAATCTCGGCCACATCCTGAAGCCGCAGAGGCTTTAAGTGACCGGTGCCCAGCTTAAAGAAATCCGCCTGATAGTCCACGATGCATTTTGAAACCCGCATTAATGTGGAATTTCTCTGTCCGATACAATTCTGTATCCACTCAGCCTGACGGATTTTATCCATGATATAGGTCTGCGTCTCTTTTGAGGATTCGCTCTCCAATATCTTCTTATAAAAATGATTAATTCCAATTTTAGGATATGTATATTCATTTAACAATATCTCATAATAATTTGCCAGCTTCACTACCGTAACATCCGGTGTGATATATTTCAAATGGCCACGGGCATCAAAACCACTGCCCGGCTTCGGATTTAGCTCTTTAATATGATTACACGCCTCAATGACCTGATCCATGGGCAGTTTCATTTTTTTACTGATCACATGAAGCTGGTTCTTTCCCAATAATTCCAGATATTCCGAAACAATTTTCCGGGCAACCGAATCTTTCTGGACTTCTCTGTCCAACTGTAAAAGCAGACATTCCCGAAGATTTCTGGCACAAACTCCCGCCGGATCCAGTCCCTGCAGCAGCTTTAACTGATCTTCTACAAAAGCAACATCCGTATCAAACCGCGCCGCGACATCCTCCAGATTTTCTTCCATATATCCTTTGGAATCCAGAGAATAGACCATAAACTGAATCACATCATACTGTGCATCCGTCAAATCCACTGTCAATAACTGATGAAGAAGGTACTCTGACAACTCCTCACCCATATTTTCGCTGTAATCCATTAATCGCTTATCATCCGAATCCTCTCCGCCATATTCCTGACGGTAATATATACGGTTTCTCTCGTCAATGGAATCCAGCCACTCCAGCTTTTTTACCAAATCTCCGGCCTTATCCGGCGATTCATAAGCATCTTCAATATCAACTACCGGATTCTCCAATGAAACTTCTTTAATATATTCACTCAATTCCTGAGAGCTCATCTGAAGTATTTCCATCGATTGTATCATTTTCTGGGACAATATTTGATTTTGAGTCACCGACAATCGAATATCCATAAATTCACCATACCTTTTCTAAAACCTCATTTTTCATTATACCTCATTTTTCTCAGTATGGCAAAAAGATTTAAAAAAGAACTCGTTTATTCATCCTGTTGAACCAGTGCTGTCGCAACCATTTGATATAAATAGTCCATCCAGGTTTCTCTGCTGACCAATCCTTCCCTGACCATCACACGTCGAACAGGCCCTACAATGTTCTGGAAAGCTGACATGAAAACACATTGAACATAATCTTTATCCGCATTATCCCCGATCAGTCCCTCTCTTCGTGCTGCCTCCGTCAGATCATCTACAAGCCGCTCAATATATAGTACATGAATTTTTTCATACTCAAAAGCATTAACAATATAACCCTGCATTTTATCCCAGTTTTTTGCCAGCTTCTCCGCCATTTCCATAAAGGAATTAATATTTCCTGAGCAATCAGCCAGTACCTGAAGAGATGCCAGTTTTTCTTTCAGTGTTTCACAGGTCTTCATTCGCTCTACGGCCGTATCGATGAGTTTTCGATAGCCATAGATTAAAGATTTTGCGATGATTTCTTCTTTTGAAGAAAAATAATCATAGGTTGTTCCTTTGCCAATTCCTGCCTCTCTGGCAATCTCAGAAACTGTCATAGCAGTAATATTCCGCTTATCTCTCATAAGCCTCAATACAGCTTCATAAACTGCAATGGCTTTTGGATAACTATCTTTATTACAACTCATCCTCATCTTCCTCCACTTCGATGATTTCCTTCCGATTAAAGAGATCATAAATTACAGGTACGACAAACAATGTCAGACATGTACCGTAAATCATACCGCCAATCGTTACAATAGCCATCGGCTGGACCATATCGCTTCCGTCACCAAAGCCAAGTGCCATGGTGGACATGGCAAGAATCGTTGTCAACGCGGTCATAAGAATCGGACGCATACGTGTCCGTCCGGTTTCTACGAGAGCCTCCGTTTTGGATCGTCCCTCCTGCCGGAGCTGATTCGTATAATCAATGAAAACAATACCGTTATTAACAATAATACCACAGAGCATAACAAAACCAACCATGGCAATGACACTCAGAATGTTGCCTGTCAGCAGCAGTCCAAGAAATCCTCCGGTAAAGGCCAGCGGCACCGTAAACATAACGATAAACGGAGACAAGAGATTCTGGAACTGGGCTACCATGATTAGATACATAATGACAATACCAAGACCAAGAAGCTGAAGCAGCTGCTCCATGGCTTCCTTGATAGACTCGGTTTCACCGGAAAATTCAACGGTCTATCCTTCCGGAAGATTATAGCCTTCAATAACCCTCTTAAATTCATTGGCTACCAGAGTTGTATTATGGGAATCATCCACGCCGCAGCTCACACTGATATAACGCTGCTGTCCGTCTCTTCTGACAGATGAAAGTCCCGTTCGTTCCGAAATTTCCGCAATATCAGAGAGAATAACCTTTTCTTCTTCACCCTCCGCATTGGTCGCTGTCAATTCAAGATTTTTCACATCTTCCCGGGTTGCATTTTCATTGGCTTCATCCCGGACATAAATACTGTAGTCCTCCGTATCCGTGGACAAAGTGGCTGTAGATGTCGAAGATGCAACCACCCCTGCTACCTGCTGATAAACCTGTGCCACTGTCAGATTATGGAGCATAGCTTCCTGTTTATTGACAGTCACCCGAAGCTCCGGCGACGGATTTTCCTGGCCGTCAGAAACATCTACCGTCCCTTCGATTTTCCTCAATTCTTCCGCATAATCCGAAGCAATTTCCTGAAGAACATCCAAATCTTTCCCTTTAATCATGACACTGATACCGGAACCGCCAAGGGCAGACATATCCATTGTAGAACCACTGGCTGTAACCTCGCAGTCCATATCTTCCGTCATTTTTTCAATTTCAGCGGCCACCTCATTGCTGGTCATACTCCGGTCATCCTTTAAAATAACATACATGGAAATGGAATCCGTCGCCGTATTTCCCATCGAAGTCATCATACTCAAGCCCGAACCGAGCATTGCTCCCACATCATCCACCGCATCTATGGTCTGAATCCGCGTCATAATCTCATCGGAAACTTCCACGGCTTCATCGAAGGTCGTCTCATCATCCAGAGCCACACTGACTGAAATCTGCGGCGAATCCGTCGTTCCCATAAATTCCATACCTCTCGTGAGGATACCTGCCATACTGCCCACGAGCAGCGCCACCACTGCAGCCAGAAGGACCGCTTTATGTTTCAGTGACCAACGAAGAGCCGCCTCATATTTATCCAAAACTTTATCAAAGAACGCAAACTGTTTGTCCGTACTCTTTTTCAGCATTTTTGATGACAGCATCGGTACAACTGTCAAAGCCACTACAAGGCTGGCCAGCAGAGAATAGGCAATGGTCAGCACCAGGTCCACAAACAACTGGCGGGTAATACCTTCCGTAAATACGATTGGCGCCCAAATACAAACCGTCGTCAATGTGGATGCAATAATAGCACCCATTACCTGTTTTGCGCCCTGAATCGCCGCCTTCTTCACCGGGACGCCTTCGCCTCTCAAACGGTAAATATTTTCAATAACAACAATGGAGTTATCCACCAGCATGCCGACACCAAGGGCCAGACCGGACAAAGAAATAATATTCATTGTCACTCCGGTGAAATACATCAGGACAATGGCAAAAAGGACACTGATCGGGATAGAAACTGCCACAATAAAGGTCGGCTTTATATCTTTTAAAAACAGGAAAAGGACAATAATGGCCAGAATAGCACCAATAACCAGATTGCTCAACACTGATACAATCACCATATCTATATAAATTCCCTGGTCCATCAGCGCTGTCATTTTAATTCCATATTCGGCCACTTTATCCGATTCCATATATTCCCGGACACGACGGGCCACATCGGCGGTGGAATAACCATTCTGCTTTTCCACCGAAATCAAAATTCCCGGTGCACCGTTCATTTTGGCATAAACTTCCGAACTATTATCAACGATGGCTATATCCGCCACATCTTTCA
>CATYEA010000060.1 GCA_958405355.1 uncultured Lachnospiraceae bacterium | reverse complement strand
AGAACCGGCCCGGACACTGGTGTCCTGTGATATGCTCGAGGAAGCTATTCGTCTGATACTTGTGACAATGAAAATGGATAAGACCTTTTATATGCGTATCGCAAGAATTGGGGATGACTATATTTTTCATCACATTGTGCTGCAGCTTCTGAAGGAATTGCTGTTAGATGTTATGAGGGAGCGTATGGTCGACGAAGATAATGGCAATCCGATGTTGACAATGGATAATATTGCAGAATATTATGCTTCCGGACTTACCTTTGGTATCAGTAAATGGGTGCAAAAGGGAATGAAGATGGAAGTGGACGAGGTGCTTGAAGCATTAAAGGTATTATTATCCGAGTCACTGACAGATCTGATTTATCATCGGAGCGCAGAACATAATTTGGCAAATATCACAAAAAAATGACATTTTATTGAAAATGTCGAAAACGGGAAACAAATGATAAAGATTGAATCTTAACAGATTCAATCTTTTTTTTTATGATGATTGGTAAATAAAGACCAGAATACTTAATACAATAATAGAAGGGCGGTGAGCAGATGGCAATTGGTATCGTGGTCATTATTGCACTGGGCGTAGGTACTCATATTTTTGAAATCACAATGAAGGCTGCGGCCACACAGGCGAGTTTGAGCAGGAAACAGATGGTTGTGCTTGGCGCCGTTTTTGGTGGTATTCAGATGCTGCTGATGCTCCTGGGATTGTTTGTAACCTGGATTATTGAGGAAACCTGCGAGATGAATGTGGTCAACCATATTTATCGATATGCCGCGATGATTTTTTTGTTCATACTTATAGCTAAAAGTCTGTTTGAGGGAATACATATAAAGGAGTTCCGGGAATGCCGGGCAGAGCCTTTGTCATTAAGTCAGTGGGCTATGCAGGCAGTGCGTACCGGAATTGAAGCTTCGGTTGTAGGGATGAGTATTACTTATTTGAATCCGGATACTTTGTATGATATGGTCTGCGTTCTGTGTATCAGCATCCTGGCTGCAATCGGCGGACTTTGGTACGGATACTGGAGAGGTGTTAAAGGCCAGAGAATACTGAATTTAAGTGGTGCAATTTTATTAGGAGTTGCCGGTGTGTATATGATTATACGCCAGGGGACAGGGATTTAAGAAGGAGGAAACATATGAATAAAGCAATTAGTAATTTTTCTCATGCAGTACAGAGAAAAACAGTTGGAATGTTAGTTGATACAGTTTTAAAGCAGGTGGACAAGGACAGGGAAAAAGGCTTCCTGGATGCAGTGGATTTGGCAGAGCAGTTCTGGGGAAAGGGATTTTCCAAAGAAGATTACGATAAAGTCAGAGCGGCCATTAAAGATCCGAATAATAAATGGATTCGCTATATCAACCGGGTGTTGGATGAGACAAATCCAAATGTAGCTAAAACAGCGATTATGAATCTCGGTTTTGAGGCGTTCATCCGGGGAACAAAAATGATTCGTAAAAATCGTGAGATTTATAATTGTAATATTCCATGGCTGATTTTATTTGACCCGACATCGGCCTGCAATATGCACTGTGATGGATGCTGGGCAGGAACTTATGGCAATAAGCATAATTTGACCTTTGAAGACATGGATAAAATTATTACGGAAGGCAAAGAATTGGGGATTTATCTTTACATGCTGACCGGCGGCGAACCGTTGGTACGAAAGAAAGATATTCTGCGTCTGGCTGAAAAGCATAACGATGTGGAGTTTTCAATTTATACCAATTCTACATTGATTGATGATGCTTTCTGTCAGGAAGTTGTCCGTCTTGGAAATATTACATTCCAGCTTTCCATTGAAGGAACGCCGGAGACCAATGACGCCCGCCGTGGTGACGGTCACTATGATGCGGTTATGAATGCTATGGATCTGTTCAAGAAATATGGTATTATTTTTGGAACATCGATCTGCTACACAAGATATAATATTGAGGCTGTAACAAGTGATGAATTCCTGAAGATGATCACGGAAAAGGGTGCCCGTTTTGGTTTCTATTTCCACTATATGCCGGTAGGCAACAATGCGGTGCCTGATTTAATGCCGACAGTGGAACAGCGGAAATATATGATTCAGAGAATCCGTTATATACGTTCGGCAGAATCGGATATAGAATTCTTCCCGATGGACTTCCAGAATGATGGCGAATATGTAGGCGGCTGTATAGCCGGTGGTCGGAACTATTTCCACATTAATTCGGCCGGAGATGCGGAACCGTGTGTATTTATCCACTATTCTAATGCAAATATTCACGATATGTCCATTCTTGAGATTTTGCAGAGTCCGTTGTTTATGGCTTATCATGAAGGCCAGCCGTTTAACAAGAATCATCTTCGTCCGTGTCCGATGTTGGAAAATCCGGAATTGCTTCAGGAAATGGTGCATAAGACCGGCGCTCACAGTACGGATTTGGAATCTCCGGAACCGGTAGAACATCTTTGCGGAAAATGTGCCGAGTATGCCGCCAATTGGCAGCCGAGTGCGGATGAAATCTGGAATCATACAAAGCATAAAAAGAAACAGTATGAAAATTATAAAAAACCGACGGAGGATCGGGCTGTGGGGGCTTAAATAAATCCGTCTATTGTCATAATGCTGCATTTTCGTTATAATAAGGGTCAGGTAAAAAACTTGATGAAGGGAAGTAACGAAGATGCAGCATTTTGATAGTGATTATTTGGAAGGCGCCCATCCGGCCATCCTGCAGCGGCTTATGGAAACCAATATGGAGAAGACATCGGGCTATGGGACAGATATATATTGCGAGAGAGCCAGGAAAAAGATTCTTGAGGCCTGCGGCTGCCCAAAGGGTGAAGTTTATTTTATGGTTGGAGGTACTCAGGTCAATTCGACAGTCATTGGATCAATGCTGAAATCTTATGAAGGTGTTGTGGCTGCCGATACGGGTCATATCAGTGTCCATGAGGCTGGAGCTGTGGAAGCGACAGGCCATAAGGTGCTGACGGTTCCCGGAGTGCAGGGGAAACTTTTGCCGGAAGCGTTAAAAGCCTATATGGAAACCTATTATAATGACGAAAACCATGAGCATATGGTCTGGCCGGGGATGGTCTATATTTCCCATCCGACGGAGTATGGTACATTGTATACAAAGGATGAACTGGAACGGCTGCATGAAATCTGCGGTGAATACCATATGCCGTTGTTTTTGGATGGAGCCCGTCTGGGATATGGATTAATGGCGGACGATACAGATGTTACGTTAAAAGATATTGCTGAAAATTGCGATGTATTTTATGTTGGCGGAACAAAGGTCGGAGCTCTTTTTGGTGAAGCGGTGGTCTTGACAAAACCGGGAGTGATTCCTCATTTCTTTACAAGCATTAAACAGCATGGGGCTCTGTTAGCGAAGGGTCGCATTCTTGGAATCCAGTTTGATACGTTGTTTACAGATGATCTTTATTTTAAAATCAGCCGTCATGCCATCGATATGGCGATGAAGCTTAAGCGGGGACTTCAGGAAAAAGGATATACATTTTATTTGGATACAGTGACTAATCAGCAGTTTGTTATTCTTGATGACATGCAGATAACAGCTTTGGATGGAAAAGTTTCCTATAGTTTCTGGGAGAAACTGGCGGATGGGCGGACGGTCGTGCGGTTTGCCACAAGCTGGGCTACCCGGGAAGAGGATGTGGATGAATTGTTAAGAATATTAGGACAGGTGAAGATGGATGTATAATGAATTGACGGAAAATGATATCAAAAAGATGGAAGAAGAAATCGAGTATCGGAAACTGGTTGTACGCAAAAATGCCATCGAGGCGGTGAAAGAGGCCCGTTCCCATGGGGATTTGAGTGAAAATTTTGAGTATCATGCGGCAAAGAAGGAAAAAAATCAGAATGAAAGCCGGATCCGGTATTTGGAAAGAATGATAAAAACTGCCAAAATTGTCACCGATGAATCCAAGGATGACGAAGTCGGATTAAATAATCTGGTGGATGTTTATTTTGAGGATGATGATGAAACAGAACGGTTTAAATTGGTAACAACTATCCGTGGAAATTCTCTGGAAGGTCGGATCAGTACAGAATCACCGATTGGTAAGGCAATATTCGGACATAAAGTCGGCGACCGGGTTTATGTGGAAATCAATGACAAACAGGGTTACTATATTGTCATCAAAAACATTGAAAAAATTCCGGACGATGATTCGGACCCAATCCAGAAATTTTAGAAATATTTTAGGAAAAATCCAGTAAAGTTTAATTGAATTCCGATGGAGCAAAGGGTATAGTAATATCATTGTATAAATGGAAGGACGATGTGTAATGCGTAATAAGTTGCAGCGTTTTATGATGGGACGCTATGGTATTGATAAGATGAGTCAGGTGCTGTCTGCCTGCTCATTAATTCTGGTCGCTTTGGGGATATTTTTGAAAATATCTGTGTTTTACTGGGCTGGGCTGGTACTGATCGGTTACATTTATTTTCGGATGCTTTCCAAAGATATTCCCAAACGTTATGCGGAAAATCAGGCTTTTTTACGTCATTATTATCGCCTGACCGGCTGGTTTACCGGCAAGAAACAGTCTATGGAACGGAATAAAGGCTATCGTATTTTCAGATGTCCACAATGCAAGCAGAAAGTCCGGGTTCCCAAGGGCAAAGGAAAGATCAGCATTCATTGTCCGAAATGCGGAAATGATTTTATTAAACGGAGTTAGGCGGTTTCTATGTTTGGATATGTGGTGATTAATGAACCGGAATTAAAAATTAAAGATTATCGGGAATACAGAGGGGTATATTGTGGTTTATGTCAGACATTGAAGCACAAATATGGCCCCTTTGGTCAATTATGCCTGAATAATGATATGACTTTTATGGCTTTGCTTCATATGTCCCTTTACGAGGATGAGGAAATCAGCGGAGAACGGATTTATCGATGCAAACTCCATCCGACGCGGAAACTGAAGATTTATGAAAATCCCTGTTTGGATTATGCGGCGGATATGACCCTGGTGTTGAACTATTATCTGGCCAGGGATCATTGGATGGATGACCGGAAGCCGCAGGCGCTTGCACAGATGATGCTGCTTCGGGGAAAGGTGAAGAAACTTTCAAGGATTTATCCAAGACAGTTTCGGGCTGTGAAAAATTATGTCTATCGGTTGGAGGCCGCGGAACGGGCCGGCGAGAAAGATTTGGATGTACTGGCTGGATTGACCGGGACCATGCTCGGAGAGGTTATGAACTGGAAAGATGATATCTGGTCCGGAATGCTGAAGGAAGTAGGTTTTTATTTGGGGAAATTTATTTACCTGATGGATGCCTATGAAGATTTGGATAAGGATATCACGAAACATCGGTTCAATCCATTGACATTATACAGGTCTCAGTCGGATTTTGAAGAGAAGATATTTTCCATGCTGGATCTGATGATGGCGGACTGTGCACGGAGCTTTGAGAAGCTGCCGTTGAGCTTAGATGTTGAAATTTTGCGGAATATACTGTATGCTGGAGTGTGGAGTAAATACATGAAGATCAGAAATGATAAAAGTAAAACGGAGGAAGTTCGGGATGAATCCTTATGATATATTGGGCGTTTCACCATCAGCAACGGATGAAGAGATTAAAAAAGCCTATCGAACACTGAGTCGAAAGTATCATCCGGATGCCAATGTGGGCAAGCCGGGCGAGAAAGCTGCTGAGGAAAAATTTAAACAGATTCAGCAGGCCTATACTCAGATTATGAAGGAAAGGGAGCAGGGATATAGAACCTACGGTTATCAAAACAATAACCAGACAGCCGGGGGAGATTCGGATACGGTGGAGATGCAGGCTGCGGCAAACTTCATCAATAGCCGACGTTTCACGGAGGCATTAAATGTTTTGGAGGGTATTCAGAACCGTAATGCTCAGTGGTATTATTTTTCGGCGATTGCCAATGCGGGGCTTGGAAATAACATCCGTGCCCAGGATATGGCCCGTCAGGCCATGGAAATGGAGCCAAATAACGCTCAGTATCAGATGCTCTGGCAGCAGCTCCAGTCCGGCCGCCAGTGGTATGGGGATATGGCCGGAGGTTATGGCCGTCAGTATATGTCTATAGATAATATATGTTGTCAGATTTTAGCGTTAAATATGATGTGCGGCTGCTGCTGTCGGCCGTGTTAAGCTGCTGTATCAGAGGCACTTACAGATGTGATGATTGATACCTTCCAGTTATTGTTCAATGAATAAACAATATTGTACAAATTGTATTGATTTTAGTACAATGTAGTCAGGTTAAGAATTCAAGGGAAAAGAACAATAACATGGGAGGTATTATTATGGGAAAGATTATGAGCGCAAAAGAAGCATCGATGTTGGTTAAGGGCGGAGACACGATTGCAGTTGGCGGTTTTGTTGGATGTAATCATCCGGAAGAATTAACAGTAGCATTGGAAAAACGTTTCCTGGCGACAGGATGTCCGAGAGATTTAACATTGGTATATGCAGCCGGACAGGGTGATGGAAAAGATAAGGGACTGAATCATCTTGGCCATGAAGGCATGTTGAAAAAGATTATTGGGGGCCATTGGGGGCTTACACCGAAGCTTCAGAAGCTTGCGGTGGAAAACAAGGTAGAGGCTTACAACCTGCCGCAGGGAGTTATTACTCATCTTTTCAGAGATATTGCGGCAGGAAAGCCGGGTACCATTACTCATGTAGGATTAGAAACCTTTGTAGACCCGCGCTTGGACGGTGGAAAGATTAATTCAAAGACAACGGAAGATATTGTAAAACTGATTGAACTTGACGGCGATAAATTCCTCTATTATAAATCTTTCCCTATTGACGTGGCATTTATCCGGGCCACCTATTGTGACCCGGACGGTAATGCCTGTATGAGGAAAGAAGCGGTGACTTTGGAAAGTCTTTCCATTGCTCAGGCGGTCAAAGCTTCGGGCGGCAAAGTTATTCTTCAGGTAGAGAGTATTGTAGAATCGGGAAGCATCGATCCGAGACTTGTGAAGATTCCTGGCATTTATGTGGATGCCATTGTTATTTCGGAACCGGAAAATCATATGCAGACATTTGGTGAACATTTTAATCCGTCTTATTGCGGAGATATCCGGGTTCCTGTAGATAGCCTGAAACCGATGGAATTGGGCGTACGAAAGATTATCAGCCGTCGTGCGGCCCTCGAATTGCAGAGTCACGCTGTTATTAATCTGGGTATTGGTATTCCGGAGGGTATTGCCAGCGTGGCTAATGAAGAAGGCGTTAAAGGACTGAAGCTGACGGTAGAGTCCGGACCAATTGGCGGTGTTCCGGCCGGCGGAAAGAGCTTTGGTGCTGTAGCGAATCCGGAGTGTATTCTGGATCAGCCGTATCAGTTCGACTTCTATGACGGCGGCGGCCTGGATATGGCATTCCTTGGTCTGGCTCAGTGTGATGAAGACGGAAATATCAATGTCAGCAAGTTTGGTCCGAAGATTGCGGGATGCGGCGGATTTATCAATATTACACAGAATGCAAAAAGGGTTGTTTTCTGCGGAACCTTTACAGCGGGAGGCCTGGATGTGGCTGTCGAAAACGGTCAGCTCCATATCCTTCAGGAAGGCAAGAGCCGCAAGTTTTTGAATCATGTCGAACAGATTACTTTCAGCGGCAATTATGCGAAACGTCTGAATAAAGAGGTCCTTTATATCACAGAACGTGCCGTATTTAAGTTGACAAAAGAAGGCTTAATGCTTATTGAAATAGCTCCGGGTGTGGATCTTGAAAAAGATGTTCTGGCCCATATGGATTTCAAACCTTTGATCTCCAAAAACTTAAAACTTATGGATGAGTTCCTCTTCCGTGAGGAATTGATGGATCTGTCTAAGAAAATTGCGTAAATTGTTATAATGTTGGCTTGCCTATAATCGGGGCGGTTTTTCAACGGATGTTTTGACGTTGGGAGACCGCTTCTTTTTTTTACGCATAGAGATATTTTGAGAGGATTATAAAAATATTTAAGTTGGCTGTCAGATTTTGTCCGGTGTCTGCGTTATAATTATCAGAGTACTCAATAAGAATGCAGGAGGTAACAATGCGGATGCTTTCAGATAGTGAGAAGTTGGAAATGCTGTTTGATCTGTATGAGAAAAAGATGTACGGAACGGCATTTCAAATATTACGGGATGTGGGACAGGCCGAGGATGCGGTGCAGGATGCTTTTATCCGGGTGATGTCCCATTTGAATCAGATTAAGTCGCCGGAATCACCAGAGACAAAACATTTTATGATAAAAGTTATCCGGTCAGCGGCGATTGATATATATCGAAAAAATCAAAGAGAATGGGAAAATGTATTCTATGATCCGGAGGATGTTTTTAAGAATCAGAAAATGAGTAATGACAGAGGAATGGACACGGTGGAAGACCGGCATGTGATTCAGAGAGCACTTTTGGCGCTGGATGCCAAGTACAGAGAAGTGTTGGAATTAAAATGCTATTTTGGTTTAAGTCACAGAGAAATCGCCATGCTCCTGGAAATTTCGGAGGATACAGTGGCAAAAAGATACGAACGGGCAAAGAAGATTGCAATAAAGATGATAGGAGATGGTGTGTGTGCGTAGAATAAATGAAGATGAATTTTTATATTCGGTCAGCGAAGAGAGCATTATGAAAACCTGGGATAATAACGACATCGAAGATCATGAATTTTCTGACACCTATAAAAACTTTAGAGAAGATTTAATCCGCAGAGCCGGAGAAAACGGGAACATGCCTTACCCGAGCCGAAAAAAGAAATGGTATCGAAGGCCGGTGGGGATCGCGGCTGCTGTGGCGGCAGCAATCATTCTTTCGGTTGGAGCCTATGCAGTTTCCGGATTGTTCCACATTAAGTCTCAGGAATATACCGGAGATGTGGGGGAATATACCTATGAGTTTGAAGCGCCAGAGGGGACTATGGTTCAGCCGATGCGTCTGGTACCGAACTATCTGCCGGAAGGATATGACTATTTGCAGGAACATTTTAAAGATTCCGACGGAATTAAGAAATATCACAAGGAGGACGGCAGCGGCGGACTGACGATTGCGCTGGATAATTATAATTCCAGTCAGACATTCTCGTATGTTTCTTCAGTGGAAAATACAGAGATTAATGGGGTGAAGACCGATATACTGACCAGAAATGGAGATGTTTCATACAATCATATCCTACTGATGTTTTACGAGGATTTGGGACAGATCGTAAGGATTTACGGGCATAGTGATTTATCATTGGAAGAATTAAAAAAGATTGCTGAGAATCTTGTCCTGGAACCGACAGGGGAAGAACCATATCAGGCATTTGTTCAGGAACGGGAAACTTATGATGCCGAGCCTGTTCTGATTGAAGATGGACGGAAGGTTCAGGTCGGTGAGGCCATGGAATATGTAGGTGGTATGGCGAATAAGAAACTGTCCTTTACGGTGACCGATATTGATATTCGGGATGATATTTCAGGGCTTCCGGAAGAATATTTTACAGATTATGAGCGGATAGCATCGATGTTGGATGAGAATGGCAAATTTACTCCTTATGAACGGACGGAACCGGTATGGGAGAACAATGCACTGGTGGAGAAGAGTATTGGCGAAAGCTATCCGGCGTTTGCTTACATTACAATGGAAATTACGAATCTGTCTGATGAGCCGCTTACGGATGAGTTTGTTTATGCAAAACTGGTCTATG
>CATYEA010000059.1 GCA_958405355.1 uncultured Lachnospiraceae bacterium | reverse complement strand
GCCGATTGCAAAGATGACAGGCTTTTTTATAGCCGCTCCCCGTTCCATACAGATGGCTGAGCGGGTCACTCCCCGTTCTTTTGCTTCTTTGATGACTGTTTCATCATCAATAAAACAATGGACCTGTCCGCCGTACTCTGCCAGCCGACGCTTATTAATCCCTGACATAGCCATACGGGTATCCGTGACAATATCTGCTCCGGCCCGCAGCGCCCGGATTCCCTTTTTACAGGCTTCCTGCGAAAATCTGAGATTCGTGTTATAATCAAAATCCGCGGACGTATGAATGCAGCGGCGGACCACGGAAAATTCCGGTTCCTTCCAATCGGTTTCCCCAAGCTCTCCGGCAATAATCTCCATACTCCGTGCCTCTATATCACCCGGCTTTACAAATTCTATTTTATCAAGCATCTTTCCCTCCTGTTAAAACTCAATTCCCTTTCTGGCCGGTATGCCCGCATCAAAGGGATGTTTTTTCTTATGTATTTCTGATATATAATCTGCCGCTTCCAGGAGCTTCCCGTCTTCATATCTTCCGGTGAGAATCCATTCCCGGTCCGCACCCTTTTCCAGAAGTTTTATTAGCTTTGTCTCATCGACCATTTCCCGGCTGACTGCATACAAAACTTCATCCAGGAAAATTACTTCGGCGGACAGTTCTTTCGTTTCAAGCCGTCGGAACAGGCCGTCAAGAACTTCTGCATACTCACGTTTCATCGATTCTCGTTCTTCCGCTGTCATCTGAAATATAAATTTCATCTGCTCCGGACCCTTCATCAGTTCTATTTCCGGAATCTGTTCCAAGATTCTTCGTTCAGAGGAGGTGTTATCTTTTAAGAATTGATAGACTAAAACATTTTTTCCGGCTCCGGCCGCTCTCAGACACAGACCCATGCCGGCCGTTGTCTTGCCTTTTCCTTCACCGCAATATATATGTATCATTCACACCCTCCTCTCTTACCAATGTCATATTACCACATTATTCCAAAATCTGCCATACGATGCCGCAGTTTTTCCAGCGCCTTTTTCTCAATCCGGCTGACGTAGCTTCTGGAAATCCCCATCATTTTTCCAATTTCTCTCTGGGTCACCTCTTTGTATCCCCGAAGACCATATCTTTTATATATGATTTCCCGTTCTCTGTCTGTTAATACCTCATCAATGGCGATATACATTTTCTGAATCCGTTCTGATAACATCAGACTATCGACCACATCCTCTGAAGTATCCTCCACCACATCAATAAAACTGATTTCATTTCCTTCTTTATCTGTTCCAATCGGTTCATACAGCGAAATCTCCCGGTTCAGCTTCCGTTCCGTACGGAGCATCATCAGCAGTTCATTGTCTATACACCTTGCGGCATAGGTCCCCAGTCGGCTTCCCTTATCCATTTTAAAGGTATTTACCGCTTTAACCAGGCCGACAATACCGATGGCGATCAACTCATCCATATCCCGCCCGGACCCGGCATATTTTTTTACAATATGGGCAACCAGCCGCAAATTTTTCTCCACCAGAATATTTTTCGCATCCATATCTCCCGCCTGATATCTGGAAAGATAATAGGCTTCTTCTTCGCTGCTCAATGGTTTTGGAAATGACTGCAAGAAAAAAGCACCCCTATGCGACCTTTAATTTAATGTATGCGCCGCTTTAGGATGCTGTGTCTGTCCCTGTCAGTTTACATATTATTTATCTGATAAGTTATATAAATCATGTCCTGTCCATCCGGACTCTCACCGTTTAATGGTTCTTTATAAAGCCATCCCGGCTGTCCTGTTCTTGGATGGTAGAACCGCCGGCTCTTTTCCACCGATAAATGTTCGATGGCTTCCGGCATCCGTTTTAAAAGCCAGGTCGAGAGCAATTGTTTCTTATGGGAAGGTAAGATTGCTTCTATCGGATATTGTTCCAATTGTTTCAGGCGATTTTTATAGGTATATAAAGGCGCACTGGTGTCAAAGTGCATCCAGAGACTGTAATCCAGATCATCCCCTGAAAAAAGAATGTGATTTTTCCAATCAAAAAACATCACGCTGCCTACGGTATGTCCCGGTATAAAAATGGCCTCAATCAGATGATTTTCTTCTGACGCTTCCTCAAAGTCGAAGGTCTGATTGCATCGTTCCTCCGGTGCATCCAGATCAAAGGTCTGGCCATTGATCAGCCAACAAAACTCCTTCGTTCCCGCTTCATACCAGTCCATCCGGTCAAAATCTTCCGGCCATATCGGTCCTTTGCCGGCCGCTTTGCGCTTCGTCTCAAACTGGGCGGCAATCAGTGGCTTCTGATGATTCCGATACTCTTTATAAGTTGCCTTATCTGCCGGATTCATCCATATTTTATCAAAGAAATGATTACCCCCTGCATGATCTGTATGTCCATGGGTATTGACCACCCGCAGCGGTAAGTCCGTAATTTTCCGAACCGCTGCCCGGATATCGGCAAAGCCATAGCCCGTATCAATCAGCATAGCCTGCTGCCTGCCAATGATCAGACTGCTGCCGACACCTCCTGGTTCATAAATATGATAAACGTTCTCCGCCAATTGGATTATCTTAAAATATTCCCGCATAATTCCCATCCTTTATTTCTCATCCTGCCTGCGAAGCAGATCGAATGGTGAAAGTTCAATGCCCAAATCCACATAAATTTTCTGTTTCGGATGCGGACAGCTTTCCATCGGCTGGCCTTCTTCATCGGTCATAGCCCGCACTGTCACTTCCAAATCCCGTCCATCCGGCTTCATGACTTCAATTTTTTCACCCACGGAAAACTTATTCCTCTGTTCAAGACTATAAAATCCATCGCCCCGGTGTTCTCCGATCAGTCCCAGATAAGTATAGGCCTTAATGTAGGTATTATTATCATAAATCTGAGTATCATGATCCGGTTTCCCAAAGAAAAATCCCGTCGTAAACTGGCGGTAAGTACATTTGGCAATCTCTTCTTTATAGTAATCCATCCGACTCCGGTAAAGAGCTTCATCTTTCATATAATCATCAACGGCCTGACGATAAGTCCGGGTCACAACAGCCACATAAAGAGCCGTCTTCATCCGTCCTTCAATTTTAAAGCTGTCAATACCAGCCTCTACAAGCTCCGGAATATGCTCGATCATACATAGATCTTTGGAATTAAAAATATAAGTTCCACGCTCATTTTCATAAACCGGCAGGTATTCCCCCGGACGGGTCTCTTCCATGATCGCATACTTCCAGCGGCATGGATGGGTGCATGCGCCCTGATTGGCATCCCGGCCTGTAAAGTAGCTGCTCAAAAGACAGCGTCCCGAATAAGAAATACACATGGCACCATGGATAAAGGTTTCAATTTCCAAATCCTCCGGAATATTTGCACGAAGCTCCCGCAGTTCGTCCATTGATAATTCTCTGGCGGAAACGACACGTTTTGCACCAAGACTATGCCAGAAGCGATACGTCCGGTAATTCGTATTATTCGCCTGGGTACTGATGTGGACTTCGATTTCCGGGCATATTTCCTTTGCAATCTGGAAAACTCCCGGGTCTGAGATAATCAGCGCGTCCGGCCCGATTTCCTTTAATTCATGGAAATATTCTTCCACGCCATCCAAATCCCCATTATGGGCTAAAATATTGGCTGTCACATACACTTTTGTCCCATGGGCATGGGCAAAGGCAATACCTTCCCGCATATCATCCATGGAAAAATTTTTCGATTTTGCCCGGAGGCTGAACACCTCGCCCCCAATATATACTGCATCCGCGCCAAATATAACGGCAGTCTTTAAAACCTCTAAACTGCTGGCCGGAATCAATAATTCTGGTTTTTTCATGTTGTTGCTCCTTTTTGCTGCGCTCTCACGCTTTTACACTGACGGTCATTCCATCACCAATCGGTAAAACAATGGTTTCCAATCCGTCCATATGTTTCAATGCCCACAGATATTCCCGCATCCGGCTGTGAATTGTCCGGTTCCGGCGAACGACCGCATACCGGGATTCCACCACATCTCCATCCTGCAGGACATTATCCGACACAAGAATGCCGCCTGGTGCCAGAAGCCGCAGTACTTCCGGCAGAAAGTGGATATACTGCCCCTTAGCCGCATCCATAAAAATAAAATCATACGGACCTTCAAGCTCTTTCAACACATCTGCGGCATCGCCTTCAAGCAGGGTAATCTTTTCTTCCATCCCGGCCCGGCGAAAATTTTCACGGGCAACAGGAATCCGTTTCTCATATTTTTCTATGGTCGTTATATGGCTGCTCTCCGGAAGGCACTCTCCCATCAAAACAGCGGAAAAGCCTATGGCTGTCCCGACTTCCAGGACCGCCCCAGGCTTCTTTATTTTCAACAAAACTCTCAGAAGATTCCGACTTTCCTTGCGGATGATCGGAACATAGTCTCTGACAGCTTCCTGTTCAATTGTCCGGACCAGCGGACTCTCATCCCTATCCAACGAAAGGATGTAATCCAGCATTCTCTCATCTACAATCACTGTCCGCTCTCTCCTTCACCTGTACCTTCCGCATTTTCACTGCTACTCTCTGTATCCTCACCGGTCTCGGATTCCAGATCCTCAGCCGTCGGCTGCTGTACTACGGAATTTTCCGCATTTCCCATCAAAACGATCATATCATCCGCTGACATGCTCGCTTTGACAACATAGGTTCCCGGCATCAGATTGGCATCACTCAATCTGGATTTCAGAATAAAGGCCCATTCACTGTTGATCACACCCGCATCTTTCAGCTTTTTAGCCACGGTCTGGCTCCCATCGCCGCTCTGAATCTCAATCCGTACTTCCTCATCGGCATACTGGGATACGACTGGTTCCCCGAAAACTTCGTATGAGAAATCATAAGCAAAAGCACCAACACGGAAGAGAACAAAAATGGCCACCACATAGATAATAATATTCACGCCAAGGCCTAAAATAGTAGAAATAATTTTTTTCATGTTTATGTCCTCCTCTAGCTATCTAAAAACGAAACATCCATATCCAGGCTACTATAAATGCGATCCGTCATTTGATTCATCATCTGAGCCATTCCCTGTTCCGCCGTTAAAAATTCAATCACATCGGAATTCTGCAAAATATCTTTGTATTCACTGTAAAGAGCTTCCAACTGCCAGATATCCTCCGGCTCCTGTGGTTTATTCTGTAATCTGAAACATTCCTTACGAAATGCATTCACTCTCCGGTTCAATTCCGCATCCTTTACGAGCTTCATCTGCAAACGCCGATACTGATTATAAATATTGCTCCGCTTAATTTCCCGAATAAGCTGCCGGGTCTGATACTCAACATTTTTCATCTTATGTCAGGCCTTCCTTCACATACATCTAAACATCCACTTCCATAATGATTGGAAGGATCATTGGATTTCTCTTTGTCTGTTTCCATACATAATCACTCAATGTATCCCGAATCACACTCTTAATCTTGCTCCAGTCGCTGATCCGTCCGTCCAGACATTTCTGCACAGCCGCATCGACCACCTTGCGTGCATCTTCCATGAGCATCTCCGACTCACGGACATAGACAAAACCTCTGGATACAATGTCCGGTCCGGCCAGAAGCCGATTGTCATACCGTGAAAGTGTGAGTACAACAATAAGCAGACCATTTTGAGACAACATCTGACGGTCACGCAATACAATATTTCCCACATCGCCGACACCAAGTCCATCGACCATAATACCGCCGTGAGGCACCTGACCGATGACCTTTGCCTTCTCATCCTTTAATTCAAGCACATTTCCTGAAGAAAGAATTAAAATATGATCCTTCGGAATACCCATCTTTTCAGCCAGTTTGGCATGAGCTTTCAAATGACGATACTCTCCATGCACCGGAATGGCAAACTTTGGATGAGTCAGGGCATAAATAAGCTTAATCTCCTCCGCACAGGCATGTCCGGAAACATGGGTATCCTGGAAAATAACTTCAGCGCCCTTGCGGAACAATTCATTAATAATATTGGATACGGCCTTTTCATTTCCCGGAATCGGGCTGGAACTAAAGACAATCGTATCCCCCGGTTTAATGGATACCCGGCGGTGAGTATTATTTGCCATACGGGAAAGAGCCGCCATCGTCTCTCCCTGGCTTCCTGTCGTGATGAGTACAAGCTGCTCATCCGGATAATTACGCATATGGTCAATGTCGATCAAGGTTTCATTTGGAATCTGGATATAGCCAAGCTCTGACGCAATGGAAATAATATTGACCATGCTCCGGCCTTCCACGATAACCTTCCGGCCAAACTTATAGGCCGAATTGATGATCTGCTGCACACGGTCCACATTGGACGCAAAGGTAGCTACAATAATACGTCCGCTCCGGTGTTCATCAAAAATATGGTCAATGGACTGACCAACTGTCCGCTCCGAATTCGTAAATCCCGGCCGCTCTGCATTGGTACTGTCCATCATGACAGCAAGTACGCCTTTTTTGCCAAGCTCGGCAAACCGCTGAAGGTCAATACTCTCACCAAATACCGGCGTATAATCAATTTTAAAATCACCGGTATGGACGATAATACCTTCCGGTGTGTAGATTGCCAGAGCTGTCTCATCGGCAATACTGTGATTTGTTTTTATAAATTCAATCCGAAAGCAGCCCAGATTAATGGACTGACCATGTTTAATCACTTTACGGCGGGTCGATTTTAACAGACCGTGTTCTTTTAATTTATGCTCAATAATTCCCATCGTCAGTTTTGTCGCATAAACCGGTACATTAACCTTTTTAAGAACATAAGGCAATGCCCCGATATGGTCCTCATGACCATGGGTAATGACAAATCCTTTAACTTTTTCGATATTATTTTCGAGATAAGTGACATCCGGGATGACCAGATCGATCCCCAGCATATCGTCCGCCGGAAATGAGAGACCGCAGTCCACCACAATAATACTGTCACCGTACTCAAAAGCCGTAATATTCATTCCGATACTTTCCAATCCGCCCAACGGAATGACCTTTACGCCTTCGTTTTCTTTCTTTACTACTTTTGTTTTCAATATTTAAACCTCCGATATCATACAAAGAGGATGATAGATACTCACGACAAATACGATACGCTTAATAAAGCCTATCGTTATCTGACCGTTTCCTAGAATTTATCCGTTCACATTTCAATATCAATATCATCCAAAATCTCTGAAAATACCCGGGATATGGCTTCCAGCTCATCATCGTCCTCTATCTCGCTGTAAATCACATCCTCGGCATCTTCTTCGTTCACAGTTTCTTTTAAAATTAAAGCTTCCGCTTCGTCGTCCATTGAATCCGCCACTAATATATAATTAACGTCATTAATACGTGTCTGCTCAATGACGTAAAATTCTACTTCATCCGTATCCGTATAAAAAATAATCTTTTCAGGTTTCTCTGCCACTTAAATCACCTAATTTTTTTGTTCATGGCTCATCCGGTCCATATAAGTCTGCAAAATAAATGCGGCCGCCATCTTATCCACATAATCTTTACGGTTTTCTCTGCGAACACCGCCTTCCATGAGAATCCGCTCTGCCGAAATGGTACTCATCCGTTCATCCTGCAAAACGACAGGCAAGCCTGTCCGACGTTCCAGCATCTCTTTAAAAGACTCCGTTTTCGCGCAGCGCTCTCCCTCATCGTTATTCATATGCTTCGGAAATCCAAGAACAATCCTTTCCACGTTGTAAATCTTTACAAGTTCTTCAATCCTGGCCAGTGTTTTCCGCAATTTATTCTCATCTTTTCTGGTAATTGTTTCCAACCCCTGAGCCGTCCATCCCAATTCATCGCTCACTGCCACACCTACGGTCTTCGAACCATAATCCAATCCTAATATACGCATGGCTTTATTTGAGATTCACATCAATATAACTTTTCAGCAGTTCTTCCAACAGCTCGTCCCTCTCCACCTTCATGATCAGGTAACGGGCATTTTTATAGCTTGTCACATAGGTCGGGTCACCGGACATAATGTAACCCACGATCTGGCTGACCGGATTATATCCCTTTTCCGTCAGAGCAATATAAACAGCCTCCAGAATATCCTTTACAGTAATCTCAGCATTATTACTCACTTTAAAATACTGTGTATTTGCCATGTTTTCCATAAAATCACTTCCTTAAACTACATTTATCCCTTACACTTACTCACTATATTAATATAAATCATAAAATAATTCAATCAATTATTTCACAAAACACAAAATCTTCATTCTTTGTTCCACTCATCCGACAGCGTACGATATCCTTCGACTGGATTTTGTCAGATTTTATTCCACACTTTATATATTCCCGGCTCTGACCTGTCCAGATCGTTTCACCGTCTACAGTAATGGCTTCCTCTACAAGGACCTCCAATATCTTATCCCGGCAGTTCCGGCGATAATCTTCTGACATTTTTTCAGCCAGTTTAAGAAGCCGTGCGCTGCGCGCCGTCTTAATCCGCTCATCGACCTGGTCCGGCATTACCGCCGCCCGTGTGCCCTTTCTCGGAGAATATTTGAATATGTGCATCTCCGCAAAATGAATCCGTTCAAGAAATTTTTCCGTCTCTGCAAATTCTTCTTCTGTCTCTCCCGGAAATCCGACAATGACATCCGTCGTAAAGGCCGGCCTGTCAAAATATTTTCTCAGCAAATCACACCGTGCCGCATAATCCTCCGGCGTGTAATGGCGGTTCATCCGCTTTAAAGTTGCCTCACAGCCACTCTGCAGCGATAAATGAAAATGCGGACAAATCTGCGGAAGCTCTGCCAGCCTCCGGACAAAATCTTCCGTAACGATTCCCGGCTCAAGAGAGCCAAAACGAATCCGCTCAACACCTTCAACAGCAGCCAATTTTTCCACCAGAGAAATCAAATCTTCCTTTGGTTCAAAATCTCTTCCATAGGAAGAAATATGGATGCCAGTCAAAACAATTTCTTTATATCCGGAAGCAGCCAAAGCCGATACCTCTGAAAGAATCTCCTCCGGCCTGCGGCTCCGCACCCTTCCTCTGGCATAAGGAATAATGCAATAAGAGCAGAACTGATTGCAGCCATCCTGAATCTTAATATAAGCCCGGGTATGTTCGGAAACCTTAGTGATGGATAAAGACTCGTAATCACAGTTTTGATTAATGTCCAGCCAGTTCGGCGAAATCGCCTGCGGTTCCATCCCGGCTCTGTCTCCGTCAGTTTTCTGTTCTGCAGCTTCCCGCTCCGCAACAAAATTCTCCACCAACGATAAAATCTGTCCCTTACAGTTATTTCCAACAATCAGATCGATGGCTTCATCCGCCTCTGCCGCTTCTTTTGCTGCCTGAACATAACATCCGGCAGCCACAATGACTGCCCCCGGATTTTTCTTTCTGGCCCGATGCAGCATCTGTCTGGACTTTCTGTCAGCCATATTCGTTACCGTACATGTATTGATCACATAAACATCCGCTTTTTCATGAAAATCCCGGATTTCGTAACCGCCCTTCTGAAAAATCTCCTCCATGGCATCTGTTTCATATTGATTTACTTTGCATCCAAGCGTACAGAAAGCGACACTTTTCATCCTGTTTCCTCCAATTTTATCGTTTTCAGACAATTCAGAATATTTTTCTTTCTTTTTCGTCATTTTTTAAATATAATGTTTTATATCGGTTAAATTTTGATTAATTTGCTGAATTGCATTGACTTTTTTGATTAAAAATTGTAATATAGAACTATAAAAAATAAAAGCCAGCATAGT
>CATYEA010000058.1 GCA_958405355.1 uncultured Lachnospiraceae bacterium | reverse complement strand
TCCACATGGTCAACCTGCATACATTTGGTAAAGTTGTCATGGTTGTTCTCCGTCAGCATGGCAATTTGTTTCCGCATGGAAGAACTGAGATTCATAATCATCATAATGGCTGTGTGGGCCACACGTTCTGTGCTGTAGGACGGTACATTACACACGGTAATTCCTTTTTCTCTGGCGGCATCCAGGTCCAGATTGTTGTATCCTGTACCCGCTTCGCAGATCAGATTTACCGAATCCGGAAACTGGCGGATAATATCGCCGGAAACCGGCATTTCTTTGGTAACAACAATGTCAAAGCCCTGGATTCTTTCCAGAATCTGTGATGGTTCGGTCTGCTCATAAACTTTGACTTCGTCAGACAGGATGGAATAGTCCAGACGGTTGTCATAATTCATACGTTCTCCATTTAATACGACTGTTTTTGCATTCATTTGTAAAAACCCCCTTTACGTGTATACGTTCAGTATACAGGAATATGTGCCGGGAAACAAGCGGGAAAAGGCAGATTAAAAACAGGGGTTGACAATTTATATAATGGTAGTAAAATATCTCTTTGTAAATAGTTAACCATGTTAAATAATAACCTTGTTAACTAAAAGGGGTGAAATGATGGAAAGTAAAGAGATACAGGAAGAAATGTTCCGGGCCATGTTCCGACTGAGACATTTAAACATGAGCAGTATGTTGACGGATATCTCGATTGGCGAATACAAGATATTGGAAATATGTTCCGGATGTCCGAAGTGCGGCGCTGACGAGGATGGAACCTATGTATCCGGTATGGCGGAGAAAATGAGGGTTTCCGCTCCGGCTGTCAGTCGGCTGCTGAAAGGTATGGAAGGAAAAAATTATATTACTCGGCATGCCGATGCAAAGGACCGGCGAAATACCCGTGTGTTTATTACGGAAAAGGGAAAAGAAAAACGAGAAGAATGCCGGAAAGTACTTTGTAATTTTACCGAACAGGTTATTGGCCGGATGGGAGAGGAAAATATGCTGCAGCTTCTGAATCTTTTTAACCAAATGTTAGGTGTTATGGAAGATGAACTGAAAAAGACAGAGAAAGGAGAACGGATATGTTAAAAATTTTCAGCTATCTGAAAAATTCAAAGGCCATGGTGCTTGCGATTATTCTGCTGTTGGTTATCCAGGCAGGATGCGATTTGTCCCTGCCCCAGTATACGTCGGATATTGTCGATATTGGGATCCAGCAGGGTGGAATTGAGCGGGCAACTCCGGAAAAAATGCGGAAGGAGACCTATGATAATCTGTGCCTTTTTATGACGGATGAAGAAATTCAGCAGGTGGAACCCTATTATTCAGAGGATGAAGGGGGAAATTATGTGCTGAATACGAATGATAAGGAAATCCTTGATCAGATGGACAGCATTCTCGGAATGCCGATGCTCATTATAGCTTCTCTGGAAGAGTCCGGAGAGATGGATATAAATCAGATTCGTCAGGCCGTGGATGCGGGGATGGTGAGTAAGGAGGAAATGGTTGCCAAACGGGATGAAATCGAGGCTTCCTTTGGTGATATGAGTGAGTCCATTGTCCAGCAGAAAGCCATTCTTCTTGTGAAGGAAGAATATGAGGCCCTCGGAATGAATCTGGATGATATTCAGATGGGGTATTTGAAAACAAAGGGAATTCAGATGGTTGGCCTGGCCGTGTTGATGATGGCAGCTTCCATTCTTGTGTCCCTGTTTGCAGCAAAAGTGGCTGCAGGTGTGGGCCGGGATTTGAGAAAAAGTGTGTTTAATAAGGTTGTTTCCTTCTCAAATGCCGAGATGGATAAGTTTTCAACAGCCTCGCTGATTACCCGAAGCACCAATGATATCCAGCAGATTCAGATGGTAGAAGTTATGCTTTTGCGTATGGTGTTCTATGCCCCGATTATCGGTATCGGCGGTATTTTCAAGGTTCTGAATACGAAAACGGGAATGAGCTGGATTATTGTTGTAGCCGTTGCGGCAATTATGGCGCTGGTTCTTGTACTGATGTCCATGGCTATGCCGAAATTTAAGAAAATGCAGGATTTGGTGGACCGACTGAACCTTGTATCCAGAGAAATTCTTACCGGTATTCCGGTTATTCGGGCTTTCAGCCGGGAGAAACATGAAGAACAGCGGTTTGATGTGGCAAATACAAATCTGATGAAAACCCAGTTGTTTACTAACCGGGTAATGACCTTTATGATGCCGGCTATGATGTTTATTATGAATGGTATCAGTGTATTGATCGTATGGAACGGCTCCCATGGTATTAATCAGGGAAATCTTCAGGTTGGAGATATGATGGCATTTATTACTTATACAATGCAGATCGTTATGGCATTCCTGTTGCTGACCATGATTTCCATTATGCTTCCGAGAGCCGGTGTTGCTGCGGATCGTATCGATGAGGTATTAAAGACTGAGCCATCGATTCATGATGCGGAGCAGGTTCGGGATGGCGAGCTGAAAGATGCCAAAGGCTATGTGGAATTTAAGGATGTCTGTTTCCGGTATCCGGGGGCCAGTGAAGATGCTCTGGAACATATCAGTTTTACGGCAAAACCGGGAGAGACAACGGCCATTATCGGAAGTACGGGCTGCGGTAAATCAACAATGATTCATTTGATTCCGAGATTTTACGATGTGACCGGCGGTGCTATCAGCATTGACGGTATTGATATCCGGGAACTTTCAAGAAATAAAGTGCGGAGCCTTCTCGGCTTTGTGCCGCAGAAGGGGATATTGTTCTCAGGTACGATTGAATCCAATCTGAAATTCGGAGGCGACTGGATTACGGATGAAGCGATGAAATCTGCTGCAGAAGTGGCCCAGGCTGCCGAGTTTATAGAGACAAAGAAGGATGCGTATCAAAGTCCGATCGCTCAGGGCGGAACCAATGTTTCCGGCGGACAGAAACAGCGTCTGTCCATTGCCAGAGCCATTGCAAAGGATCCAAAGATATTCTTATTTGATGACAGTTTTTCTGCGCTGGACTATAAAACGGATGTGGTCCTGAGAAAGGCATTGAAGGAAAAGGTTTTCGATGCGACGGTCATCATCGTGGCCCAGCGAATCAGCACCATCCTTCATGCAGATCAGATCGTTGTTTTAGAGGATGGTCATGTGGCCGGAATCGGACGGCATGAAGAACTTCTGGAAAGCTGCGAAGCTTATCAGGAAATTGCAAAATCCCAGTTATCTGAATCCGAGTTGAAAGGAGGCCGTGCATTATGAGTGAAGAAAGAAGAGGACCAATGAGAGGCCACGGACCGATGGGCCGGGGAATGATGCCGGGAGAAAAGGCAAAGGATTTTAAAGGCAGTGTCGGAAAGCTGTTAAATTATATGGGCCGCTATAAGATTGCTCTTGTATTTGTTTTTATATTTGCCATTTGCAGTACGGCCTTTAATATTGTCGGACCAAAGATTTTGAGTAAGGCGACCACAGAAATTTTCAATGGCCTTATGTCAAAACTTTCCGGCGGCGACGGGATTAATTTTGGAAAAATCGGAAGAATCCTTCTTATATTAATCGGTCTTTATGCAGTCAGTGCCAGCTTCTCATTCATACAGGGCTGGCTGATGACGGGAATTTCTCAGAAAATGTGTTTTCGGATGCGTAAGGAAATTTCCGAGAAGATCAACCGGATGCCGTTGGAATATTTTGAATCCAGAACGGTCGGTGAGGTTTTATCCCGGATTACTAATGATGTGGATACTTTGGGGATGAGCTTGAACCAGAGTGTGACCCAGTTGATCACATCAATTACAACGGTGATTGGTATTATGATTATGATGCTCAGCATCAGTCCGTTGATGACACTGATCGCCATTGTTATTTTACCGGTATCCTTGATTTTAATTACAACTGTTGTCAAATCCTCTCAGAAATATTTCCGTACCCAGCAGGAATATCTGGGCCATATCAACGGCCAGGTAGAGGAGGTCTACAGCGGTCAGAATATTGTTAAAGCCTTTGACAGAGAGGAAGAAGTTCTCAAAGAATTTTCGGAGACCAACGATACTCTCTATGATTCGGCATGGAAATCTCAGTTCTTTTCCGGAATGATGCAGCCAATCATGAATTTTGTCGGAAATCTGGGATATGTGGCCGTAGCTGTTGTCGGCGGATATCTGACCATTCGGGGAAGTATTGAAATCGGTGACATTCAGGCATTTATCCAGTATGTGCGCCAGTTTACGCAGCCGATTTCCCAGGTGGCCCAGGTGTCCAACATGCTCCAGTCTATGGCAGCCGCTTCCGAGCGCGTGTTTGAATTTCTGGCCGAACCGGAGGAAGATATTATGGTGGAAAATCCGGTACATCTTGAAAATCCGGAAGGTCGTGTTTCCTTTGAACATGTACGTTTTGGTTATAAGCCAGACAAAATGATTATTCATGATTTCAGCTGTGATGTGGAGCCGGGGCAAATGGTAGCTATTGTCGGACCGACGGGAGCCGGAAAGACGACCATGGTCAAACTGCTTATGCGTTTCTACGATGTGAATGATGGCAGTATTTTAGTGGATGGTCACAATATTAAAGACTTTAATCGGGGAGAACTCCGGGAATTGTTTGGAATGGTCCTTCAGGATACCTGGTTGTTTAAAGGAACCATCATGGAAAATATTCGTTACGGCCGTCTGGATGCGACGGATGAAGAAGTTATTGCGGCGGCGAAGGCAGCCCATGCTCATCGATTTATTCAGACCCTTCCGGGGGGATATCAGATGGAATTAAATGAAGATGCCAGCAATGTTTCCCAGGGACAGAAACAGCTCCTGACCATTGCCCGGGCTATTCTGGCGGACAATCCGGTCCTGATTCTTGATGAAGCGACCAGCTCCGTAGATACCCGGACCGAAGAGCGGATTCAGAAAGCTATGAATAATCTGATGAAGGGACGGACCAGCTTCGTTATCGCCCATCGATTATCTACGATTAAAGATGCCGATGTAATTCTCGTTATGAAAGACGGAGATATCATTGAGCAGGGCAATCATGAAGAACTGCTTAGAAAAGGCGGATTTTATGCAGAGTTGTATAATTCCCAGTTTGAGGAAACGGCCTGATGTTTTCTTATGGAATCACTGAAGATTTGCCTGAATTGCAGAAAATCTATTATTTAGTCAAATTGTCATAAAACGGAATAAAGAAAAGGTTTTTGACATCCGAATTTATACATCAAAAAAGCCTGGCCTGCGGTGTTTTTGCGCAGGTCGGACTTTTTTGATTTTAAATTACTTAGGATAGAAGATTTAAGTCCAACCTCCGTCGAGTGTGATGATCTGGCCGGTCAGATAGGCGTGTTTTCCAGCCAACTGGAGGGCCAGACGGCCGACTTCTTCCGGTGTGCCCATCCGGCAGGATGGAATTTCATCAATGAGCTGGATTCGTTCTTCTTCAGATAAGAAGTGATTCATTTCTGTGTCAATGGCGCCGCAGGCGATGGCATTGACGGTAATGTGGCTTGGGGCCAGTTCTTTGGCCAAAGCTTTTGTGAAAGCATTCATGCCGCCTTTGGATGCCGAGTAGGCAACTTCACAGGAAGCGCCGCAATTACCCCAGACGGAAGAAATATTGATGATACTTCCTGACTGGCGGGTGACCATGTCAGGAATTACCTGTTTACAGCAGTTAAAAACCGATGTAAGATTGGTTTGTATGATTTCGTTCCATTCTTCGGCACTCATATCGCTGAGCAGGCCAATATGGGAAATGCCTGCGTTATTGACGAGACAATCGATCGGACCCAGAACGTTTCGGGCTTTGGTTACAAATTGCTGTGCATCGTCATAACAGCCCATGTCACCAATAAAGGTATAACATTGGACTCCCATGGCTTCAATATGTTTTTTTACATAGGCTAAATCGTCTTTATTTTTCTTACAGCAGATACCAACGGACCATCCGGCGCCGGCAAAGGCCTCGGCAACGGCCCGCCCGATGCCTCTGGAAGCACCGGTAATCAGGGCAGTTTTGTGTATCATAGTCTATTTCCTTTTACAATTTTATTAAATATTACTGAGTAATTTTGAGTATAGCATAAAATAGCAAAGCATGTATACATTTTTAATAAAAAGTATCAAAAAAAATTGGTCAAAATTAAATTGTGAAATGTGCTAAAATTCATAAATGAAATTATTCTGTAACAAATTTGTAATTTACATGGGTCTGTTTTATAAAAACGGATAAAAAAAACCTTTACTTTTTGGCATATTTGCACTATTATATAAAAAGGAGTTGATACGAACAGGACTATATGATAATAAGTATGGGTGGTAGAAATGATTTCAAATCAGATTTTACAGACGACGATGGAAGGCTTAAAAGCCATTACCAGAGTTGATTTGTGCGTTATGGATACCGAGGGGAAGGTTTTGGCATCCACAATGAATAATGCGGAAGAATATGAAAATGCTGTTTTGGACTTTGTCAATTCTCCTGCGGACAGTCAGGTACTCAGTGGCTTTCAGTTCTTCAAAGTATTTGACGAGCATCAGCTCGAGTTCGTTATTCTGGCCAAAGGGGACAGTGACGATGTTTACATGGTTGGAAAAATTGCTTCATTCCAGACACAGAATCTGCTTGTAGCTTATAAAGAACGTTTTGATAAGGATAATTTCATTAAGAATCTTCTTTTGGACAATCTGCTCCTGGTGGATATTTATAATCGTTCAAAGAAGCTGCGGATTGATACGGATGTTCGCCGGATTGCGATCATTATTGAATTAAACAGCGACAAAGAATTAAATGGTCTTGAGATTGTGCGTGGTATTTATACGGGCAAGACAAAGGACTTTATTACGGCGGTTGACGAGAAGAGCGTCATTCTTGTCCGTGAAGTGAAAGAGAGCGAGAATTATGAAGCTTTATCCAAATCCTGTAAAGGACTTTTGGATATGCTCCACAGTGAGGGCCTGACAAAATGCCGGATAGCCCTCGGAACGATTGTGCATGAGATTAAAGATGTTTCCCGTTCCTATAAAGAAGCGAAGATGGCTCTGGATGTGGGTAAGATTTTCTATAGTGAGCGCGCTATTGTAGCTTACAGTAATCTGGGTATCGGACGTTTGATCTATCAGCTTCCTGTGCCGCTGTGTAAGATGTTCATCAAGGAAATCTTCGACGGCAAATCTCCGGATGACCTGGATGAGGAAACGTTGATAACGATCAATAAGTTTTTTGAAAACAGTTTGAATGTTTCTGAGACTTCCAGACAGTTATATATTCACCGGAATACGTTGGTTTACCGTCTGGATAAGCTTCAGAAGAGTACAGGACTGGATCTGAGGGTTTTTGAAGATGCGATCACATTTAAGATTGCGTTGATGGTTGTCAAATATATGAGATATATGGAGACATTTGAATATTAAAAAGATTTAAAGCAAGGTACTGGCGATAAAAGGAGGTCACAACGTGATTGTTTTAGATAACGTTTGCAAAACTTATAGCACAGGTGTGTCTGCTTTAAATGGTGTTAACCTTAGAATTCGTAAAGGTGAATTTGTATTTATCGTGGGAAGCAGCGGTTCGGGTAAAACAACACTGTTTAAATTGTTATTAAAAGAGCTGGAACCAACTTCCGGAAAGATTTATATCAACAGTCAGAATATCGGTCGTCTGCGTCGGCGGAAAATTCCGAAGATGCGCCGGGGAATCGGTGTCGTTTTCCAGGATTTCCGTTTGTTAAAGGATCGGAATGTCTATGAGAATATTGCGTTCGCTCAGCGAGTCATAGGCAAACCGGCGAAGGTCATCAAGGAGACCGTACCACAGATGCTTACGCTGGTCGGACTGGCTGATAAGGCAGAATCCATGCCGAATGAATTGTCCGGTGGTGAGCAGCAGAGAGTTTCTCTGGCCAGAGCGCTGGTGAATAATCCGCCGGTTTTACTGGCCGATGAGCCGACAGGAAATCTGGATCCGGCGAATGCATGGGAGATTATGAAACTCCTGGAGGATATTAATAAACGAGGAACCACGGTAGTCGTTGTTACCCATAATCGGGATATTGTTGAACGTATGCAGAAACGGGTTATTACGATAGACAAAGGTGTGGTTGTCAGCGATGAAAAAGGTGGAATAACAAATGATTGGTAGAATATTTTACGCAATCCGGCAGGGCTTTAAAAATATTGGCCGTAACCGGTTGTTTTCCCTGGCGTCTGTTGGAACAATCACCGCATGTTTGTTTATATTTGGCATATTTTATTGTATTGTGGCAAATTTTCAGTATATGGTGCATGCGGCGGAGAGCAACGTAGGCGTAACAGTTTTTTTTGATGAGACAACAACGGAAGAACAGATGCTGGAAATTCAGCGTCTGATCGATGTGCGGGAAGAGGTTAGTTCAACGACCTATATTTCTGCAGACCAGGCATGGCAGAACTTCAAGCAGGATTATTTTCCGGACGGTGATGAAGGAATCCTTGCCGGACTGGACCAGGATAATCCGCTGGTGGATTGTGCCAGTGTTCAGGTTTATTTAGCGGATACATCCAGACAGGCCGAACTGATATCTTATATCAAAGGACTGGATGGGGTTTCGGAGGTCAATGCCTCAGATATCATTGCAGACAGCTTTACGAATTTCAGCCGTCTGATTGGATATGTATCTATTGGTATTATTTTAATTTTGGTATTTGTTGCAATTTTCCTGATCAGCAATACGGTCATGATCGGTATTACTGTTCGTAAAGAAGAAATTGCAATCATGAAATACATTGGTGCGACGGACTTCTTTGTCCGCGGGCCATTCCTTGTTGAAGGTATGACGATTGGTTTGATCGGCTCCGCGATTCCGGTAGTTGTTTTGCGTTTGCTTTATCCGATGGTTGTAGACTTCGTTTTGGAACACTTCTCAATATTAAACAGAATACTTACATTTATGGATGTAAATGACGTATTCAATATCCTTATCCCGATATCGCTTGCAATCGGTTTGGGTATTGGTTTTATCGGAAGTTATATGACTTTGAGAAAACATGTCAGAGTATAGGAAGGGAGAAAAGATATGAAACGTTTACATACAAGGCTGCTCAGTATACTGATGGCCTTTGTAATGGCTTTTTCGTTCAGTTTAACGGCTTTGGCTGCAGATGAGAACGATAAGGAGGAAAAGGAACAGCAGATTGAGGCATTGGAACAGGAAAAGGCTGCTCAGAGCCAGGCTCTGGATTCCATGCAGACAGATAAGGCAAACACAGAGGCTGAGATTGCTGCTCTGGATGAACAGCTGACAACAGTCCAGGGCCAGATCGATACAACGAATGCAGAGCTGGAGCAGACGGAGGCCGCTTTGGAACAGACCAAAAAGGATCTGGAAGCTGCCCGTGAAAAAGAGCAGAAACAGTATGAGACTTTAAAGCTCCGTATTAAAGTTATGTATAAAAAGGGAGAGACCGGATATCTGGAAATTCTCCTGGCAGCAGAAGATATTACTTCTCTGTTAAACAGCACCGAATATATTTCAAAAATTTCGGACTATGACAGCAACCTGCTTCAGAGTCTTCAGGAGACAAGAACGCAGATTGAAGAATTGGAAAAACAGCAGGAAGAAGAAGTTGCACGTATCACTCAGCTTAAAGCAGAACTGGAATCCCAGGAAGCAGAATTGCAGGGAATTCTTGATGAAAAGGCTGCATATATCCAGTCCTTAAATGCATCGATTGAATATACGGCAGAGTATATCCAGGAATTAGAAGAAAATATTTCCATGGAGCAGCAGGCTTTAGCAGAAATCGAATCCGAGATTCGTGCAGCCGCGGAAGCAGCCGCAGCAGCTGCAGCAGCAGCTCAGGAGGCAGCAGCTTCCGGCAGCAGTGATGGCGGTGACAGTGGG
>CATYEA010000057.1 GCA_958405355.1 uncultured Lachnospiraceae bacterium | reverse complement strand
CCTTTTTTACCCAGAACTTCCCATCGGAAGGCAAATACTCTTCCCACGGCAGCGCCTTTGTCTGCTCAAATAATTCATCAAAAGTGTAAGCTTTAAACCGTCCTACACATAAAAGTATCCGTTCTGCCGTCCGCAGAAACACATTTGCCCGGGCAATGGCCGAGGCCTCTCCGCGAAAGGACACACGGCCATCTTCCACTCGCACAATCTCGTATCCTAAGTTTATAATTTCTCGTTTTAAAACCGCTTCCATGCCAAAATGACACGGCGCTGTAAATTCATAGAGGGGCATAGATTTTCTCCTTTTCCAAATTACTTTTATAGTATATACTTTTTCTTATCCTGCCGCAAGAACATTTTATTCCCAGCATCTGGCAGTAAATCATTATTTTAAACGACAGGACCTCTCCAGGCCTCCATGCCGCCGCCAATACTTAAAACATGATAACCACTTTGACTGAGACGCCGTCCCAAAAGCAAACTTGTGGCTCCATGTTCACAGCACAAAATAATCGTTCCATATTTCCGGAGTATGGGTACCGTCTCATCAAAAGTCTCATACGGCATGGAAAAAGCCCCCGGAATATGTCCCTTTTGAAACAATTCTTTATCCCGGATATCGATAACTACCGAATCTCCGCGCTGTATATATTTCAAAACCTCCTTTGGAGGTATAAAATCCAAACTCACACCATCACCTCATTCCTACATATATTAGTATATGCGGAAATCTTCAGCAGTTGCTTAAGCATAAAAATACCGCAGCGGTACTTTTATTTCCCGCTGCGGCATCTTTGGATCACTCCAAACTATCTGTCACAGTTCTGAGTTGAATTTCTTTCAGATGTATTCTGAGTTGTGCTGTTTTTAGAACTGTTTCTGGATGTGTTGTTATCCATATTTCTGGATGTGTTCTGAGTGGAATTGTTCCGCTCATTGTTGTTTTTTGTTGTTGCATTGCTTTCATTGTTCTGATTGTAATTCTTTGCCATAATAGGACCTCCTTAATAAGATTACAGTAGCTATTATGGCTTTAATCCGCAGAATTATTCGTCCAATTAATATTTGTATTTTCCGCTCAATACGACCTTTCGTATATAAGCAAACGTTTTTTCTTCACCACTGCGGCTCAGCATAAGAAGCAGCCGTTCCAGAAGTTTTCTTGAATCCGGATGTATTGTCATATATTTCCTGCTTTTTTTATAATAATTTAATGGATGGCTGTCTGTATAATCCTTTCCGGCATAAACTTTTGATGCCGCTATCCTGTCCATAAACATTTCGATAACATATCGAACCGGCATTTTCATTCCCTGAAGCCCCTCTGATTTATTTACCGCCAGATCTATCCAATACTCATAATGATGTTTATTTCTTCCTTTATGATGGAGCCAGGCCCGTGAATAGCCCACTGCTTCCTTCTCGGCCGCGTTTGGACTCCGGTTCCCCTGAAAATACAGCATCCCGGTCCGAAATTCCTCCGGAGTATATTTGGACAGGTCGTGAAGAATTCCCTGCCGGTACAGTCCCACACGAAAACATCCCTGCATAACAAGCCATTTATGTTCCGTAATTGTCCGAAAATGATTCCATCCATTTTTCAATTTGTTCATTGCCATACCTCCTGTTACTGGTGTGTTGCTCTGCATATTGCAGCACATACAAAGAGAGCGCTGACAGCTTTCACTGTTCAACACTCTCTCAGCATACTCTACTTTATAAGGAAATACAACTTAACATTTTTCTAAACCGCGACTTTTTCATAAGATTCATTGACTACATATCCCTGAACCCGCTGAATCGCCCCGATTTCTTCCAGGGTCAGCAACATACGGTATACGGTAGCCTGACCGATCGTCGGGTCTTTTTTGGAAATTTCATAATAAATCTCCTTAAAATCCCCCGCTTTTTTACTCGCAATCACTTCGACCATGATCTTTCTTTGTTTGGTAATACGTTTCCCGCGATTTTTCAACTCTTGAATCATATCATCTGAACTCCACATAGGCTTCAATCTCCTGTCTTTCCAAATCGCTCAGGTCAATAACCATTTTAATGGCAGCCTTTACAGTTTCCACAATTACCGTTGCAGCCCCTGCCGGCTTTTTTGTCTTTATAAATGCTTCGTGCCGCAAGACCGGCCACTGCTGCAACGATCGCTGCAACCACTACAGTTCCCATAGCACTCTGCTCCTTTCAAATTAAGCCTTCGCCGTCTTCTTTACGTCTACTGTCAGCTTTGTACTTTCTTTGTATGGACGGAATAACAAGTAAAGGAATCCAATAACAACCAGAATTGCAACGACTGTGCCAATTCCAAAACCACCGCCGGTAACAACTGTGCCGATCTGATAGATAGCCAAAGATACGGCATATGCCAAAATTGTCTGATATCCAATAGCAAACCAGGTCCACTTTCCGCTGTTCATCTCACGTTTGATAGCTCCGATAGCTGCAAAGCATGGTGCACAGAGAAGGTTGAACACCAGGAAGGAATAGGCTGCAACGCCTGTCATACTTCCTGCAAGCTGTCCCCAGATTTCAGCACCGTCTTCAGCGACTTCAGCAAAACCAAAGAGGACACCAAATGTACCAACAACGTTTTCTTTGGCAATCAAGCCTGTAACTGCTGCAACGGCCATCTTCCAGTCTCCCCATCCAAGTGGTGTAAATAATGGTGCAATCACACTGCCGATGGATGCCAGGATACTGCTGTCAAGCTGTTCAGCTTCCAGCATGCCGAAGCTTCCGTCAACCCAGCCAAAGCTCATTAAGAACCAAAGAACGATAGTTGATAAGAGGATAATTGTACCGGCCTTTTTGATGAAGGACCAGCCACGTTCCCACATGCTGCGGAGAACATTTGTTACTGTCGGCAGATGATAGGCCGGAAGCTCCATAACGAATGGTGCCGGCTCTCCTGCAAACATTTTTGTTTTCTTTAAAATAATACCAGAGCAAACGATTGCTGCCACACCTACAAAATAGGAGCTGGTTGCAACCCATGCGGAACCGTCAAAGAAAGCTCCGGCAATCAATGCAATGATCGGAAGTTTCGCACCACATGGAATAAATGTGGTTGTCATAATTGTCATCTTCCGGTCTCTGTCATTTTCAATGGTACGTGATGCCATAATACCAGGTACACCGCAGCCGCTTCCGATTAACATTGGAATAAAGGATTTACCAGATAAACCAAATTTCCGGAAAATACGGTCCATAATAAATGCAACTCGCGCCATATAACCACATGCTTCCAAAAATGCAAGGAAAATAAATAATACAAGCATCTGAGGAACGAAACCAATAACAGCGCCAACACCGGCAACAATACCGTCAAGAATCAGACTCTGTAACCAGTCCGCACAGTTAATGCTTACTAATACATTTTCAATAGCCGGAGGAATGATTTCACCAAACAACACATCGTTTGTCCAGCCAGTCACAAAGTCACCCACCGTTGTTACGGAAACATAATATACAATGAACATAACCACCGCGAAAATCGGCAGCGCCAGTATACGGTTCGTAACAATCCGGTCAATCTTATCGGATGTGGAAAGCTGTCCTTTTGACGCTTTCTTGTAACTCTTTCCAATAACAGAAGTAATATATCCGTAACGCTCATTGGTGATAATACTCTCGGAGTCATCATCCTGAGCCTCTTCAGCCTTCTTAATAATTTCTTCTACATTTGGTACAACTTTCATTGTCTGAGCAATTTTGTCATCCCGCTCAAACAATTTAATCGCATAGAAACGTTTCTGTTCTTCTGGAATCGAAGCATCCAGCATGTTTTCGATATCTTCCAAAACATTTTCAATCTCTGGTGCAAATTTATGTACTGGTGCAGACGTATTTCTTGTTGCGACGCTGACTGCTTTTTCTGCCGCTTTCATAATACCTGTGCCCTTTAATGCAGAAATTTCAACGATGTCACAGCCTAAATCCTTACTCAGCTGATTAATGTTGATATGGTCTCCGTTTTTCTCAACGATATCCATCATGTTGATCGCCATAACTACCGGAATGCCAAGCTCCATAAGCTGTGTGGACAAATACAGGTTTCTTTCAAGGTTCGTGCCATCTACAATATTCAAAATAACATCCGGACGTTCCGTGATCAGATAATTTCTGGCCACAACCTCTTCTAATGTATATGGCGATAAGGAATAGATACCTGGAAGGTCCATGATCACAACATCTTTATGCCCTTTCAGCTTACCTTCCTTTTTTTCTACAGTAACACCTGGCCAGTTACCAACAAACTGGTTGGAACCGGTCAATCCGTTAAACAAAGTGGTTTTACCACTGTTCGGATTACCCGCAAGTGCAATCTTAATTGACATCTTATAACATCCTCCTTCTTCCCCTATGATTAGTCAATTCTAACCCATAGCTGTTAAAAAAAGTACATTACTGTACTTCTATCATCTGTGCATCTGCCTTTCTCAGGGACAATTCATATCCTCTGACAGTCACTTCCACTGGGTCTCCCAGAGGCGCAACTTTACGGATATATACCTCAGTACCTTTTGTGATGCCCATATCCATAATCCGGCGTTTTACCGCACCTTCACCGTGGAGCTTCACTACGGACACACTCTGACCGCATTTTACATCCTTCAATGTCTGCATCCTTTTTTCCTCCTACTTAAATCATGATCTTATTAGCCATCTCTTTACTGATCGCCACACGTGAACCTTTCACATTTACGATCACATTTCCATTCATCTCAGAAACTACCGACACGATGGACCCGGTAACAAATCCAAGACTTTCCAGAAATCGGCGCACTTCTTCTTTACCGCCAATCTTTACTATTGTATTCTCTTCTCCCGCTTTCGCCATTGTTAAAGGCATCATCATCTCTCCCTTTCTGAGTTAGGAAATTCTAACCTCATATCATAGATTAGCACTCACTAACCCAATTGTCAAGTCTTTTTTGAGAATTTTTTTCCAAATTGTTTTCCCCTTTGTTTTTCCTTTTTTCTATGTTATAATAGTAATAATACATTGGACAGGGGGAGTTACTCGTGAAAATACAGGAATCTGCTGAAAATTATCTTGAAACCATTCTCGTGTTAAGCCAACGGCATCCGCAGGTTCGTTCAATCGATATTGCAACTGAACTCGGCTTTTCAAAACCAAGCGTCAGCGTTGCTATGAAGAACCTCCGTGAGAACGGATACATCACCGTCAATGAGCATGGGCATATCTCCTTAACTGCAAGCGGTCTCAAGATTGCCGAAACAATCTATGAACGTCACACCTTGCTATCCAGCTGGCTGGAATTTCTTGGTGTAGACAGTGAAATCGCTGCGCGGGATGCCTGCCGCATTGAACATGTGATCAGTCCTGAAAGCTTTCAGGCTATCAAAACCCATGTTGCTATCGGAATGAAAAGTTCAGAAAAAAAATAGGCAAGAGCCGCTCTTCAAACAGAGCGGCTCTTTTTCCGTATTAACCAACATTTTCAAGAATATCCGTCAATGCTGCGCTGCTGCTTGTATGACAGCGAATGACCTGAGCATTACTTCTTCTCGCCTCATCTACTGCACAGCGCACCATTTTATGCGAGACCGTATTTGTAAACAAAATGAACACATCCGGTCTCCCCATTTGCTTATTTAAATCCGCAGACATATGGGTGAACACTTTCACCTTATGATTATAATTTTTACAAATTTTCTTATACTGGCTGACCATCCGGTCATGTCCGCCTACAATTACGATACTCACCTTTTAAACACCTGCCTTTATGCTTTGGCCAAATCCTTGCCTAAATCAATGCACGCTTCCTGCGCTTCCTCATTTGGAGCTTCCTGGCAGATTGCATCTTCTCCGCCAAGCACACGTGCGCCAACACTTTCCATATCGGATACCCATGTACGCATCCATTCGCCATCTCCCCAACCATAAGAACCAAATAAACCGATCGTCTTACCGCTGGCGAAAGCCTTAACTGCTTCAACAAATGGTTCCATTTCTCCTTCTTCAAGCTGTTCAGCTCCCATGGACGGGCAACCCAAAGCGAATACCGGGCAGTCTTTTAAAGCGTCCGGTGTAATGTCGCTGACAGAAACAACCTTTGCTTCCTTTCCGCCCTCTTTGATTCCCTGACCAACGAATCCGGCCATGGCTTCTGTATTTCCTGTACCGCTCCAGTACACAACCATAATTTCACTCATGTTTTTGTTCCTCCTATAATCTTGATTTTTATTTTTTATATAATAAACTTTGAGTTTATTCACTTTTAAGCAGTCATGCACTGCCATTCGCTGGTAATCTCCCAGAGATTTTTTCCCTTTTCCGCTTCCTGGATAAAAACGTTTCGTATCTGCTCGTAGCTTTTAAATAACTGCTTTCGCTCCTCCACATTTTCATAGACCTTCCAGTAACCGGAATAAAGATAATTTTTTCCTCCATGCTTAATAAATCCCTTAACATCAGCCATTGGATATCCAAGAAACACACCCATTTCGTGAGGAAATTGAATATCCTGCTGAGCCGATTCTTTGCCTTTACGATACTGTCTGAACCGCTGTCCAAGCCGCACAAGCATCTGATCCAGCCGGTCTTCTTCATAACCGTTTCCCCTCAAAAACATTCTTTCTTCTTCCCGGGATACGATTTCCTGAAGAGCATCTTTTCGATAAAGCAGCCAGATGTTCTTCTCACTTCCGGCATAAAGACACCGCCAGGATAATCCGGTTCCCTCCAAAGTCCGGACAACGTCTCTAATATGTTTGTTTTCAAGAACCAGCATATTGGACGGTTTCATTCCCGCCAACACCGGTGCACATTGTCCTGCGATTTTTACTTCTAAAGGCTGATGCCACCACCATGTCAGCATTTCATTTCACCCTTTCCTGGTTAGCTCTAACTAACGTTAGTTTTAACTAACCACAAGGATACTATACTTTTCCTGTTTTGTCCATACTCTGGATTGATAAATTTTCTTAATAAGTTCTTTTAAATGTTATTATTTTATCAGACAATGTTAATAAATAAACTTAAGTTGACAGATAATTCTTTGTATTGTACAATAACATTACAACGTGTGGCAGAACTGCATAAATCCAGTTGCATGCCAACGTTTTTTTTATGGGATCAGAAAGGAGAAACACAATGAAAAACTTAAACCTTCAGGAAAAATATCAATTATTTATCGGCGGTGAATGGAAAGATGCTTATGACGGCCGTACTTTTAAAAGCACCTGCCCGGCCAATAATGAAGTTCTGGCCGAGTGTGCAGAAGCAACAAAAGAGGATGTAGACAGCGCTGTGGCCGCTGCATGGGATGCCTTTAAAACATGGAAAAATGTTCCTGTCAACGAACGTGCTGCTATTTTGAATAAAATTGCAGATATCATTGATGCAAATACAGAACATTTAGCTATGGTAGAATCTTTGGATAACGGCAAACCAATCCGAGAAACAATGGCCGTGGATATTCCATTATCCGCACAGCATTTTCGTTATTTTGCCGGCTGTATCATGGCTGAAGAAGGCAGCGCCAATATGCTTGGCAGCGATACCTTAAGTTTAATTTTAAGAGAGCCAATCGGCGTTGTCGGACAGATTGTTCCATGGAACTTCCCGTTCCTTATGGCAGCCTGGAAACTGGCACCGGTTCTTGCCAGCGGATGCTGTACCGTATTTAAACCATCAAGCACCACTTCATTGAGCGTACTTGAATTTGCCCGCTTAATCCAGGATGTTATCCCAGCTGGTGTATTTAACGTTGTTACCGGTTCCGGTTCCAAAGCCGGACAATATATGCTTGACCACAAAGGTTTCCGCAAACTGGCCTTTACCGGTTCCACAGAAGTTGGCCGGGATGTGGCTCTCGCCGCAGCTCAGAAATTAATTCCATCTACATTGGAACTCGGCGGAAAATCCGCAAACATTTTCTTTGAGGACTGCGATTTTGAAATGGCTATGGATGGTCTTCAGATGGGTATTCTGTTCAATCAGGGCCAGGTATGCTGTGCAGGTTCCCGTGTATTTGTTCAGGAAAGTATCTATGATAAATTTGTAGAAGAAGCCGTGCGTCGGTTTAATGCAGTGAAAGTCGGTGTACCATGGGAAGCAGATACTCAGATGGGCAGCCAGATCAACCAGGGACAGTTGAAGAAGATTCTTGGCTATATTGAAATCGGAAAAGCTGAAGGTGCCAAAGTTCTCTGCGGCGGCGAAGCAATCACCGACGGCGAACTTGGCAAAGGTTGCTTTATGCGCCCGACACTTCTCGGTGACGTTACCAACGATATGCGGGTAGCCCAGGAAGAAATCTTCGGTCCGGTAGCCTGCATCCTGAAATTTAAAACCGAAGAAGAAGTTATCGAAATGGCTAATGACAGTGAATACGGTCTTGGCGGAGCTGTATGGACAAGAGATATCAACCGGGCACTTCGTGTTGCCAGGGGTGTTGAGACCGGACGTATGTGGGTAAATACATACAATTCCATCCCTGAAGGCGCTCCGTTCGGTGGTTACAAGACTTCCGGTATCGGACGTGAAACACATAAAGTGATTCTGGAACATTATACTCAAATGAAAAATATTATGATTAATTTAAGTGAGTCACCAACAGGATTCTATCCTGCACCTTAATTCTTACCCTTATGCGGCGGAGGGCGTTGCCAGCCCTCCCCTGCATACTGACAACAAAACTCCACAGCCTTCTTTAAAAGCTGTGGAGTCTTTATTTTTATTGCTCACGAATAATTTTGTATATTTGAATGATCACTGTCGGAATCACCGCCAATAAATAAATCATTCCAAACTGACCGGATGTCAGTGTTGACACAAGGAACAATCGCTTCAACACCGGAACAAACAATACAAGATTCAGGAAAACCATGCCTGCTGCAAACGCCGCCAGACTGTACCAGTTTCCGGAAAATCCGATTCTAAAAATCGAATGTTTGCTCCGACAGTTAAATCCGTGGAAAAGACGGGCCGCTGTCAGCGTCGCAAAGGCCATCGTACTGGCCAATGCTGAATCTCCCTGCCGCAATCCTATATGAAAGGCCGTCATGGTCACAGCCGCAATCAAAGCTCCCTGTACTAAAATATCTGTCATAAATTTGCGGGTCAGAATTCCTTTCTTTGGATCCCTCGGTTTCTCAGACAGCAAATCTCGTTCCGCCGGTTCCATACCGATGGCAATCGCCGGGAGGGAATCCGTTAACAGATTGATAAAGAGTAAATGCACCGGGGCAAACGGCACCGGAAGGGCCATCAGAGAAGTATACAGTACACTCAAAATTCCGGCCATATTTCCTGAAAGTAAAAACTGGATTGCATTTTTTATGTTCCGATAGACATTTCGCCCATTAGCCACCGCCTTAATGATCGTCGCAAAATTATCATCGGTCAGGATCATGGACGCCGCATCTTTGGATACTTCTGTTCCTGTAATCCCCATCGCCACACCGATATCTGCTTTTTTCAATGCCGGTGCGTCATTGACGCCGTCACCGGTCATAGAAACCACATTTCCCCGGCGCTGCCACGCATCGACGATCCGGATTTTATTTTCCGGAGATACCCGGGCATATACGGATATTTTTGCAATTTTTTCATCCAGTTCTTCATCGGACATGGCATCCAGTTCCGGTCCGGTTACTGCCATATCGCCATCCTCAAAAATACCAATCTGCCGTGCAATGGCCGTTGCCGTAATTTTATGATCCCCCGTAATCATAATCGGCCGGATTCCTGCCCGTTTTGCATCAGCCACGGCTGCTGCCGATTCTTCCCGCGGCGGATCGATCATCGAAATCAAACCAAGAAAAATGTAATTATCTTCTGAGGCCAAGGAAAGGTTTTCGTTTTCTTCTGCTTCCCGATAGGCAAAGGCTAAAACCCGCAGACCATTTTCTGAAAAATGCAGATTCTGTTCCAAAATCGCTTTCCGGTCCTCTTCTGTCATCTCCCGAATGCCCTCCGTCGTCCGAATCCTTGTTGTCCGGTCCAGAAGTACATCCAGTGCCCCTTTTGTAAGCAGCGTCGGTACACCATGCAGCCGAT
>CATYEA010000056.1 GCA_958405355.1 uncultured Lachnospiraceae bacterium | reverse complement strand
ATCCGGGAACTGTTCCAAATCATGTTTGGCCAGGCGGTAAGCTGTGGATTCTGCCGGTGTAGCTTCCAGGTTGAATAAATCGCCATAGAGTTCCTGATAGTCAGAGAGACGTTCCCGCATGTGATTTAAAACATCTTTGGTGAAAGACTGAGCCTTTTCGTGGGTCAGATCTTCACGGATCCATTTAGCATTCAGGCAGGCTTCATTCATACCAAGAAGGCCGATGGTTGAAAAATGATTTTCAAAGCTGCCGAGATATCTCTTTGTATATGGATAAAGTCCTTCATTTAAAAGCATAGTGACGATGGTGCGCTTTGTGTTCAGAGAACGGGCGGCGATATCCATCATTTTATCCAGACGTCTGTAGAATTCTGCTTCATCGGCAGAAAGGTAGGCGATTCTAGGCATGTTGATCGTGACAACGCCGACGGAACCGGTACTTTCACCGCTTCCAAAGAAACCGCCGGATTTTTTACGCAGCTCGCGAAGGTCCAGACGCAAACGGCAGCACATGCTTCGAATATCGCTTGGAGCCATATCACTGTTAATATAGTTGGAAAAGTACGGTGTTCCATATTTGGAGGTCATTTCAAAGAGAAGACGATTATTCTCTGTATCAGACCAGTCAAAATCTTTTGTGATAGAGTAGGTCGGAATCGGATACTGGAATCCGCGTCCATTGGCATCGCCTTCGATCATGATCTCAATGAAGGCTTTATTGACCATATCCATTTCCTTCTGACAGTCTTTGTACTTAAAGTCCATTTCTTTGCCGCCAACAATGGCATTCAATTCAGCAAGGTCATCCGGTACGACCCAGTCCAAAGTAATATTGGAGAATGGCGACTGGGTTCCCCAGCGGCTCGGTGTATTGACGCCATAGATAAAAGATTCAATACATTTTTTGACGGCATCGTAGCTTAAATTATCGGTTTTGACAAACGGCGCCAGATATGTATCAAAGGATGAGAAGGCCTGGGCGCCGGCCCATTCATTCTGCATGATTCCGAGAAAGTTGACCATCTGATTGCAGAGGGTTGCCAGATGCTTTGCCGGAGCGGAAGTAATCTTGCCGCTGACACCGCCGAGACCTTCCTGAATCAGTTGTTTTAAAGACCAGCCCGCACAGTATCCGGTCAGCATGGACAAGTCGTGAAGATGAATGTCTGCGTTCCGGTGGGCGTTGGCAATTTCTTCATCATAAATTTCAGACAGCCAGTAGTTAGCTGTAATAGCACCGGAGTTGCTCAGAATAAGTCCACCGACCGAATAAGTTACTGTGGAGTTTTCTTTGACACGCCAGTCAGTGACTTTTACATAACTGTCAACAACATCTTTATAATCAAGAATAGTGGATTTCATGTTACGGATCTTTTCACGCTGTTTTCGATAGAGAATGTAGGCTTTGGCAACCTCTGTATAACCGGCCTGAACGAGTACCTGCTCCACACTGTCCTGAATATCTTCAACCTGAATCTTATCGTCCTTGATCTTAGGTTCAAAATCTGCGGTTACTTTTAATGTTAAAAAATCAATAATATTTGGATTGTAATTTACTTCTTTAGCTTCAAAGGCACGGGTAATGGCCACATTGATCTTGGATAAGTCGAATTCGGCAATTTTTCCGTCCCGTTTAATGACCTGATACATATATAAACTCCTTCCCTGTAACTGAAAATAATCGAGGTAATTGATATTGTATAACAAAAAATGGTATATGTCAATTGATGGAACAATATATTGTGCTTATCGTTGGCATAAATTACAACATATTGTGATTGATAAATGGAAATTTATTGGGAAAAATATAAAAATTGCAAAATCATAAGATAAATTCTTAACAAAAACTGTATAAAAAGTTGACAAATAATTTGCACGCAAATAAAAATAAACATAAAGAATAAAATAAAATTGTACAATATGCCGAAAAGTGAAATGGGACTTTACAGTTTTTAATAAATATGTCATAATAATGTTCATGAGGGATAACGGTTAAAATATTAACACTAAAAGTTATTATTTGATTCCAAAAAGTAATCAATTATCACAATTCTGACCCGTCAGAGCGTGATATAAACAATGAAAATCTAACAACTAAAAGGAGAAGGACGTTATGAAAGAAGTAGTAATTGTAAGCGCATGCAGAACACCTATTGGATCATTTGGAGGCTCTTTAAAATCTGTTTCCGCAGCAGATTTGGGTGCAATCACAGTGAAAGAAGCAATTAAAAGAGCTGGTATTGCTCCTGAGCTGGTAGAAGAAGTTGTTTACGGTAACGTATTACAGGCTGGACTTGGTCAGAACGTAGCTCGTCAGGTATCCATTAAAGCTGGACTTCCTGTTGAAACAACAGCAGTAACGATCAATATTGTTTGTGGTTCCGGTCTTAAGACTGTAGCTATGGCTGCACAGGCTATCAAAGCTGGTGATGCTGATATCATCGTTGCAGGAGGTACTGAAAACATGAGTGCTGCACCATATGTACTTCCAGCAGGAAGATGGGGCGCAAGAATGAACAACTCTACTATGGTTGATGCTATGGTTAATGATGGTCTGTGGGATGCTTTTAATCAGTATCACATGGGTATCACTGCTGAAAACGTAGCAGAACAGTGGGGCATCACAAGAGAAGAACAGGATGCGTTTGCAGTTCGCAGCCAGAATTTGGCTGAAGCAGCTATTAAAGCTGGTAAATTTAAAGAAGAAATCGTTCCTGTAGAGATTCCTCAGAAAAAGGGCGATCCAGTTATTTTTGATACAGATGAGTATCCAAAATTCGGTGCATCCATCGAAAAAATGGCTAAATTAAAACCTGCTTTCAAAAAAGGCGGTACAGTAACAGCTGCAAATGCTTCCGGTATCAATGATGGTGCTGCAGCATTGGTTGTAATGTCCAAAGACAAAGCAGAAGAACTCGGATTAAGCTGGTTATGTGAAATCGTTTCCTACGCAACTGGCGGTGTAGATCCAAGTATCATGGGTGTAGGACCTGTTGCTTCCTGTACAAAAGCTTTAGCTAAAGCTGATATGACTATCGATGATATTGATCTTGTTGAAGCAAACGAAGCTTTCGCTGCTCAGTCTATTGCAGTTGCAAGAGATCTTAAATTCGATATGGACAAAGTTAATGTTAACGGTGGAGCTATCGCATTAGGACATCCAATCGGTGATTCCGGTGCAAGAATCCTTGTTACATTGATTCATGAAATGATCAAGAGAGACAGCAAGACTGGTTTAGCTACACTGTGTATCGGTGGTGGACAGGGCCAGACAATGATTATTAAGAGATAATCTTTTGATGTCGGATTAATACTTAAAACGATGGAACCTGCGGTATTCTGTATGAAAAGACAGAATACCGCAGGTTTTCTTTTTCTCCATTTTGTGCTATGATAAAGGAAGCATATTATAAGGAGAAAATATGAAAAAGTGCATAGTGATCGGCGGCGGCGCTGCGGGAATGTTTGCGGCGATCATGGCTGCGGCCGGAGGGATATCCGTATCCCTTTGGGAAAAGAATGAAAAACTGGGAAAAAAATTATTTATTACCGGAAAAGGCCGGTGTAATCTGACGAATAATTGTGAGACCGAGGTCTTGTTTCAGAATGTAATGACAAACAGTAAATTTCTTTACAGTGCGTTTTATCAATTCAACAGTCAGGATTTAATGGCTTTTTTTGAAGCCGAAGGTCTGAGATTAAAGACGGAGCGGGGAAACCGGGTTTTCCCCGAATCGAACAAGTCATCCGATGTGATTCGGGTGCTGGAGAAAAAACTCAGACAGCTTGACGTATCTGTGGAATTGAATCGCAGAGCTGAAAGCCTTGTGATTGAAGATGGTGTTTGCAGAGGTGTTATTGATTCCGGTGGGCGAAAGGAAGAAGCAGATTTTGTATTACTTGCCACAGGAGGTCTTTCATACGCTTCAACCGGTTCAACCGGAGATGGCTATCGGATGGCGGAAATGATCGGTCATACACTGGTGATGCCGAAGCCGTCGCTGGTGCCGATGGAGACAGAGGAAGACTGGTGTCGGGAGCTGATGGGCCTGTCTCTGCGAAATGTGTCGGTTGTTTTAAAAGCGGGAAAGAAAAAAATCTATGAAGATTTTGGAGAAATGCTCTTTACCCATTTTGGGGTTAGCGGCCCATTGATTTTGAGCGGCAGCGCTCATTGTGGAAAATTAAAACGTTTTCAGGACGTGACGCTGACCATTGACTTAAAACCGGCATTGACAGCCGAACAGATAGATCATCGGCTGCTTCGAATATTTGAAGAAAACAAAAATAAACAGTTTCGAAACAGTCTGACAGGGCTGCTTCCAAATAAAATGATTCCTGTGATCGTCCGATTATCAGGGATAAATCCTTATAAACAAGTGAATCTTGTATCCAGAGAAGAACGGGCAGGACTGGGATTTTTGCTAAAGCATCTGGAAATACATATCCGGAGTTTAAGAGGTTTTAACGAGGCTATTATTACCAGCGGGGGGATAAAGGTTAAAGAAGTAAATCCGGGGACGATGGAGTCTAAAAATATTAAAAGACTTTATTTTGCCGGTGAAATTCTTGACGTGGATGCCCTGACAGGAGGCTTTAATTTACAGATTGCCTGGTCAACAGCATGGCTGGCAGCAAAAAATATGTTGGAGGTTGTGGAAAATGAGCTTTAATATTGCCATAGATGGCCCGGCAGGCGCCGGCAAAAGTACGATTGCAAGGGCAGCGGCCCGAAGTCTTGGATTTCTGTATGTGGACACGGGAGCTATGTATCGTGCCATTGCGCTTCATTTGCTTCGGAACCATGTGGAGGTGGAGCAGACAGATAAAATCGAAGAACTTTTGGCCGACATGACGATTCGGATTGCTTATTCCGGCGGCGAACAGCAGATTATCCTGAACGGTGAAAATGTAACCAGCCAGCTTCGCAAAGAGGAAGTAGGAAACATGGCATCCAGAAGTGCGGCCAATCCAAAGGTCCGTGAAAAGCTTCTTCAGCTTCAACGGGATATTGCCCGGGATAACGATGTCATTATGGATGGACGGGATATCGGGACCTTCGTTCTTCCAAATGCGGATGTGAAGGTTTACCTGACGGCCAGCGTGGAAGAAAGAGCCAATCGGCGTTATCTGGAATTGAAAGAAAAGGGATTGGATGCTGATATGGCAAAAATCGAGGAAGATATTCGTACACGGGATTTTCAGGATATGAATCGTACCATAGCACCATTAAAGCAAGCTGAGGATGCGGTTGTCATTGACAGTTCCCGGATGTCCATTCCGGAAGTGATGGACCGGATTGTTGATGCATTTCAGGAATCATTGAAATTGAAAGGATAGAGAGTTTCATGGAAGTTATACTGGCAAAAAGTGCCGGATTCTGTCCGGGCGTAAAACGGGCGGTAGATATGGTGTATTCATTGACTGAGCATCAAAATGGGGAGCCGGTCTATACTTACGGGCCGATCATTCATAATGATGAGGTGGTCAAAGACCTGGCATCAAAGGGAGCGAAGGTTGTCAATTCCCTTGAGGAATTAGACAGTCTTCCAAGAGGGACCGTGGTCATCCGTTCCCATGGAGTTGCCCGTTCGGTATATGAAGCAATCGAGGCAAAGGGCTTTAAGATTGTCGATGCGACCTGTCCTTTTGTAAAGCGTATTCACAATATTGTGGAAGAGCAGGGAAAGGAAGGCCGGGATATTATCATTATTGGAAATCCTGACCATCCGGAGGTACAGGGAATACGGGGATGGTGCCTGACACCGTCGGTCGTCATTCAGAATATTGACGAAGCGATGCAATTTTCGGCGAAAGGCTCGGAAAAATTGTGCATAATTTCGCAAACGACATTTAATTACAATAAATTTAAAGAATTAGTTGAAATTCTTTCCGAAAAGGGGTATGATATAAACTGTGTAAACTCGATTTGTAATGCAACGGCTGTTCGGCAGGAAGAGGCCAGGGAGATTGCCTCTCATGTGGATGCGATGATCGTCATTGGCGATAAAAGCAGCTCGAACACCCAGAAGCTATACGAAATCAGTCAAAAAGAATGCGAAAATACTTACTATATACAGACACTTGTTGATTTGGATCTATCTGCTTTTGAATCTATAAGGAATGTAGGTATTACAGCCGGGGCGTCAACCCCAAATAATATTATCGAGGAGGTTCATACTGCTATGTCAGAGATGAGTTTTGAACAATTATTGGAAGCGTCTTTAAAGACAATTAGAAATGGGGAGGTCGTTGAGGGTACTGTTATCGACGTTAAAGAAGATGAAATCATCCTTAATATAGGTTACAAAGCAGACGGAATCATTACACGTAACGAATATTCGAACACAGCAAACCTTGATCTCACCACAGTAGTCAGCGTAGGCGACACCATGCAGGCAAAAGTTCTGAAAGTAAACGACGGCGAAGGTCAGGTATTGTTAACCTATAAAAGACTTCTTGCTGAAAAAGGAAACAAGAGACTGGAAGAAGCTTACAACAATAAAGAAGTGCTTACAGCAAAGGTTGTCAATGTACTTGACGGCGGTTTAAGCGTTGTTGTTGAAGAAGCACGGGTATTTATTCCTGCAAGCCTTGTATCCGATACTTATGAAAAGAATCTTGGAAAATATGATGGACAGGAGATCAGCTTCGTTATTACAGAATTTAATCCAAGAAAACGTCGTATCATCGGTGACAGAAAACAGCTTCTTTTAGCTGAAAAGGCTCAGAAACAGAAAGAGTTATTCGAACGCATCAATATTGGTGATGTGGTTGAAGGTAAAGTTAAGAACGTTACAGATTTCGGTGCATTCATCGACCTTGGCGGTGCTGACGGTCTTCTTCATATTTCCGAAATGTCCTGGGGACGTGTTGAGAATCCGAAGAAGTTATTAAAAGTTGGTGACGACATCACTGTATTGATCAAAGATATCCAGGGAGAGAAGATTGCTCTCAGCCTTAAATTTGCTGATCAGAATCCATGGCTTACTGCTGCTGAAAAATATGCAGTAGGTAACGTGGTTGAAGGAAAAGTAGCCAGAATGACAGATTTTGGTGCATTTATCGAATTGGAGCCAGGTGTTGATGCACTGCTTCATGTTTCCCAGATTTCCAGAGAACATGTTGAAAAACCAGCAGACGTTCTCCAGGTTGGTGAAATCATCACAGCAAAAGTTGTTGATTTCAACGAAGAAGAAAGAAAGATCAGCCTTAGCATTAAAGCTATGGAAATGCCAGCCAGAGAAGAAACCGTAGAAGAATAATTTGACGGACATATGGATGCAGGAATGTACTGATTGTATGTTCCTGCATTTTTTAATCTGAGTAGAAGGTGATATTTTCTATGGATACCTTTAAACTTTTAAAACTAAAAAGCTATTTTATTCATCTTGTAGCCGGAACACTGGCTGTTCTTTTCGGGGCCGGGATTTTCCAGGCCATTTTGGTGGAGATGCTGAAAGAGTATGATGCCGGTTCAAAGGCAGCTTATATCTGCGGTTTGTTGGCAAGTGGAGCCATTGTGCTTTATGGTGTATATGAATTATTTCGGGCCTTTAACTATGAGCGGCGTATTTTAAAAAATCTGGAGCCAGGAGAGCGTCGGGAGTTTATTGCCGAATTGTCCGGGGATGTCGAGATGTCGATTCCGGGACAGGTCGTAATGACAAAGCATTATCTGCTGGTGCCGGTCTATGGCGGCGGCTCAGTTCGGGTGCTTGCCAGAAATCGTATGATTGGATGTTTCCAGGAAGATACCCATCGGGAGGAAGCAGCGACGGAAGTCCAAATGGTTGTTTATGATACGGATTTTAAAATGGTAAGGGTAGATATTCGGGGAAAAGGCAGTTCGGAATCAGCGGCGAAGCTTTATGAGAAAATCTGTGAGGAGATGCCTTGGATTTTTCATGAAGACTATGACAGCTTTCTGGCCCAGTCGCGTAAGAGCGGTTATCGCAGAAAGCTGATCAAGCAGATGCGGGATGCACGGATGCGTTATGAGAGCGGATATAACAGTGAGTCAGAGGCTGAGGAAGAGCTTGAAGCCATGTCTCAGGACGTTCGGGAACGGTTGAACCCGGAATCCTTTTTAAAACGTTTCTCATCGAAGAAAGCCAAATAGTCGGAAAATCATTTGTACATATTCCCGCTGGCGTTCCGGTTGGTTCAGGAATGCTTCATCCGGAGAAAACCAGGTGTAGCAGTTTTCAATCCGGGCCTTCTGCCAGTGACTTTTATCGATATAAGCGGTCATGGATTTATGAAGGGCATAGTCCTCATCCGGCAGATAAACATAATTCTTAATATCTGCATAATAATAGCGCAGGCCCTGTGGATGTATCTCCGTCTGGAGGAAAGCCTCGGAAGGGGTGAAGGTTATACGGCTGTCAAAAGCTTCATAAGTCAGTGGCATCGGCAGGAAATCCTTCGGCTTCAAACAGAACTGGAGTATTGAATCATTGACAATATCTGCGGATACAATGGTGTAAGCTCCGTTAAAAAACAAAAGATAGTTATAAAGCGGAAGCAGAGTATATAAAGCTCTGAGATCGTCCGCATTATGGAGAAACAAAAGGTTCAGGATTTCTGAATCTTTTGTTTTTATATACTCGTGATAAGCCTTGATGAGGCGGCGGCCTTCCGGAGCATCTGAATAGTGGTATCCAAGCCATTTGCTCATAGATTTGAGTTTCATATTTGCGGTAGGCCAGAGTGCTTTCAGAGGAAGAAATACCCGATAGAGATCCAGCGTCTGCAGACCCGAAGTATTCTGAGGGTTTTGGTTATCCGGAGTATCGAGGGGATATTCCAGGCCGCATTGGGCATAACGGATTTTTAAGAAAGGAAGGTCAAAGGTATGGCCGTTATAAGTAATCAGGCGAAGATTGTCTGTGTGAGACAAACGTGTGCTAAGCCATTCGGCAAAGGCATTTAAAACATCCTGTTCACCTGCAAGCTCCAGAGAATCGGCCAACCACTGTATCATAGATAGTCTGTTGTCTTCAAAGCAGGCACATCCGATCATGAAGATAGCGGACATATCCGGAGACAGGCCGGTGGTTTCAATATCCAGCAGAATAACAGGGTCAATGGACCGGGAGGGTTCAATTGGAAAAGTTTGTATTAAAGTCTGCATGTTCTGACCTCCTTTAGCGTTCACAGTTCTTTAATATTATAGAACGAAAAAAAGGGTTTCGTAAATTGATTTTTTATAAAAAATCGTGTATAGTAGGTTTTAACGTGCCGCATTTGTTACAGCATGACATTAGGGGAAAACTTTGGAGGAATGACATTGACTTTACATACGGACTTTTATCACATTTTATGGTTTTTTATTATTTATTGTGTTTGTGGATGGATATGGGAGAGTACCTATTGTTCGGTGAAGGCCCGAAAATGGATCAACCGTGGCTTTTTGATGGGACCTTACATTCCAATTTACGGATGCGGGGCCCTGGTCGTTTATTTAACCCTGTATCCTTTAAAAGAACAGCTCTGGCTTGTTTATATCGGCGGCGTTATATTTCCGACGATTCTGGAATTTCTGACATCATGGATCATGGAAAAACTATTTGCAGCCACATGGTGGGATTACAGCAATGAAAAATATAATATACAGGGCAGAATATGTTTAAAAGTATCCCTTTTCTGGGGATTTTTTTCACTTGTTATGGTTGAAATCCTGCATCCTTTTGTATTGAGCCTGATAGAAAAGCTGCCCAGAACGGCAGGACAGGTACTTGGGGGCATTTTTGTTGTTGTTTTTTCAGCGGACCTGGTGAACACGGTTCTGGCAACTTTAGATGTGAAAAAGACTCTGGAAAAGATGGAGGATGTCCGGGAGGATATTGCTCAGTTTCTGGAAGTGCATAATCTCAGTCCGGAGTATAAAGAACTTTCACCGACTTACATGGTATCCCGTTTGAAGGAACAGTGGGAGGAGCGGAAGGAATACCTTGAGAATATTCCTCTGACAGGTACGATTAATGAGTATCGAGAGGAACTGGAAGAAAAACTGACAGCTCTTACAAAACGTTACGAAGAAAGTATTGCAAAACCACGTGCC
>CATYEA010000055.1 GCA_958405355.1 uncultured Lachnospiraceae bacterium | reverse complement strand
AATAAATTGAAGACTGCGGAAATTTCGGTTTCTGTTTTTCCTGAGGAGATTGGGTAATTATGACAGATTTGAATGGACCGGATAGCAGCAAAAATGGAGGAATGCATAATGAAGCTTGAATTTGAGTATGGTCGTGGAAAGATGTCCGCAGAGTTGCCGGATAATACGGATGTGTTTATTCCGGGTGAGACAGTGCCGGATCCGCCATGTATTAAACAGGATTGGGATACTCTTTATCATACTACATGGGAAAGTATACGGCATCCCGTTGGTATGCCGGAACTGAGAGAATTGGCACACAAAGGCAGCCGGGTCGTTATTGTCATTCCGGATATTGTCAAAGGAGGAAATCAGCCGACATCGCATAGGAAAGTAGCGATTCGGGTTTGTCTGGATGAGCTTTATGCGGCGGGAGTTGAGAAAAAAGATATATTGCTGTTGTTTTCAAATGGACTTCACCCGAGAACAACAGAGGAAGAAATGAAGATCATATTGGGCGAAGCGTTATTTGATGAATTTTTTCCATATGATCAGATAACAAGTCATGACAGTGAGGATTATGAACATTTGGTAGACATTGGGTATACGGCTCAGGGAGATCATGTCATCATGAATAAATATGTCTATGATGCGGATGTTGCCATACTGATCGGACATACACAAGGAAATCCTTATGGTGGTTACTCAGGAGGATATAAGCATTGCGCCACCGGAATTTCCCATTGGCGCAGTATTGGCGCTCACCATACCCCTCATATTATGCACCGGGGAGACTTTGTACCGGTATCGGCCCATAGTGAGATGCGTCATAAATTCGATCAGCAAGGAATGCTGATGGAAGAAAAAATGGGCAAAAAATTCTTTTGCTGTGATGCGGTTTTGGATACAAAATCCAGACAGATTGAAATTAACAGTGGATGGGCGAAAGAAATGCAGCCGCTAAGCTGGAAAATGGCCGATACGCGGACCTATGTCCATTGGGCTGAAAAAAAGTATGATGTGGTTATTTTTGGAATGCCGACGAATTTCCATTATGGGGACGGGATGGGGACAAATCCTATACAAATGATGCAGGCATTGAGCGCACAGGTCATCCGTCATAAACGAATTTTATCGGACCGGTGTGTTTTTATTGTTTCATCAATATGTGACGGCTGGTTTCATGAGGAACGCTGGCCTTATTCAAGAAAATTATTTGAATTATTTCAGCATGGCCGTATGAATACATTGGCAGATATGAATCAATATGGTGAATATTTTGCTACCAATGAAGAATACATTCGTAAATATCGCTTTGAAAATGCTTTTCATCCGTTTCACGGATTCAGTATGATGAGCTGCGGCCATTTGGCAGAAGAGCATACGAGCGCTATTTATATTGTCGGTGCCAAAATGCCAGGAATGGCGCGGAGTATGGGATTAAAGACAAGAGCCACCTTTGAGGAGGCATTGGAGGACGCCATGAAAAAATACGTGGGGGCGAATCCGAATATTCTGGCATTGCCGAAAACCTTCACAACAACAGCTGTCCATCTTTGTATGAAAAAATAATTAAAAAAACATATAAAACCTACTTGACAAATAGGAAATAGATGGATATAATACAGTCAATGAAACTAATCATAGTAAATTGATAGGGATATAGGAGGAAAGAAAAATGGCAAACATTTATAAGGGAACATTGGGACTGATCGGAAACACACCGCTGGTGGAAGTAACAAATATTGAAAAGGCTTTAGGCCTGGAAGCGACAATTCTCGTGAAGCTTGAATATTTTAATCCGGCCGGAAGCGTTAAAGATAGAATTGCGAAAGCAATGATTGAAGATGCGGAAGAAAGAGGCGTTTTAAAAGAAGGTTCTGTTATTATCGAACCAACTTCCGGTAACACAGGTATCGGTCTTGCAGCAATTGCCGCAGCAAAAGGATATCGGATTATTTTGACAATGCCGGAAACGATGAGTATCGAACGCAGAAATATTTTGAAGGCTTACGGCGCAGAGTTAGTTCTTACCGAAGGCGCTAAAGGTATGAAAGGCGCCATTGAAAAGGCCGATGAGCTTTCCAAGGAGATTCCAAACAGCTTTATCCCTGGACAGTTTGTCAATCCGGCCAATCCGGCCATCCACAAGGCAACGACAGGTCCGGAAATCTGGAATGATACCGACGGTAATGTGGACATTTTCATTGCCGGTGTCGGTACAGGCGGAACATTGACCGGCGTTGGCGAGTTTTTGAAATCCAAGAAACCGGATGTTAAGATCGTGGCTCTTGAGCCGGCCAGCTCTCCGGTACTTTCCGAAGGCAAAGGCGGCCCGCATAAGATTCAGGGTATCGGCGCAGGCTTTGTACCGGATGTATTAAATACAAAGATTTATGATGAAATTATTACTGTGGAAAACGATGACGCTTTTGCGACAGGTAAGTTAATCGCAAAACATGAAGGCGTTTTAGTCGGTATTTCCTCCGGCGCTGCCTTATATGGCGCTATTCAGTTGGCAAAACGTCCGGAAAACAAGGGCAAAACCATCGTTGTTCTGCTTCCGGATACAGGCGACAGATACTATTCAACTCCTTTATTTGCTGAATAAATGTTGTATGAAGCCTATTTGCGGAGGAGTCTATGAAGTTTTCAAAGAAAAGCCGGTACGGTCTGATCGCACTCGTTGACCTGGCCGTCAATTCAAAATACGAGCAGGTTGCATTGAACAGTATTGCAGATAGGAATAACATTTCTCCACAATATCTGGAACAGGTATTTGCGAGCCTGCGCAGAGCCGGTATCGTAAAAAGCGTGAAAGGCTCTCAGGGCGGATATTTATTGAGCCAGGATGCGGATAAAATATCTGTAGCAAAGATTTTGGAAGCCCTGGAGGGCAACTATCGTATCGAGGATGAGACAGCATTGGGAGAGAACGATTATCCGGGAATTCCGGAAACCGTTCAGGCATTAGTCATTGACCGGGTCAATGAGGCGATGGATCATATTCTTCAAAATCTGACTTTAGCGGATTTGGAGCAGAATTATCTGGACAACAAGAAATATGGTCAGCATATGTATTATATATAAAACAGGGGCGTTATTATGGAACAGACAAAGGTGACGAAGGAAGATTTGATTAAAATTAAAGAATTTATTGAAGATGTTCGCTTCGGTTCTGTCACTGTAATTGTTCAGGACGGGAAGATCATACAGATTGAAAAACATGAAAAGTTAAGGCTGAACAGCCCGGCAAAATAGAACTGACCGGAGAACCGGAGGTTTTAAGTATAAAAGATACTTGAGCCTCCGGTTTTTTTAATATTTTGTTCTATGCAGGAGGTACATATTTATGGCGATTGATTATGCATCGTTAAAAAAGGGCGGTTTCATGCGGCAGAAGCAAAAGGGATATTTTTCATTGCGGCTGCAGGTTGTCGGCGGCACGCTGACAACGGAAAATTTGAGAATTATTCAGGAGGTGGCCGATCGATATGGTCACGGTTATGTGCATCTCACCTCCAGACAGGGGGTGGAGATACCCTTCGTTAGATATGAGGATATTGAAATCGTCAAGGCCGAATTGGCAAAGGGCGGCTGCAAGCCGGGAGTCTGCGGTCCGAGGGTACGCACGGTCACGGCTTGTCAGGGAAATGCGGTCTGTCCAAGCGGCAATATTGATACTTATAAAATTGCAGAAAAATTGGATGAGCGGTACTATGCACGGGAACTGCCGCATAAATTTAAATTTGGTGTCACCGGCTGTCAAAATAACTGCCTGAAAGCAGAAGAAAATGATTTAGGCGTCAAAGGCGCGCTGGATGTACACTGGGATGAGGAAAAATGTACGCTTTGCGGCGTCTGTGAAAAGGCCTGCAGGGTTAATGCTATTGAAATTAAAGACGGTCAATTGACAATGGATGCTTCTAAATGTAATTATTGCGGGCGTTGTGTCAAGAGCTGTCCTTTCGATGCATGGCGGGGCGACAGCGCCTATATGGTCACCTTCGGGGGACTTTTTGGTAATACGATCGCCCGGGGATCAGAAATGCTCCCATTGATAAAAACGGAGGAGCAGTTGTTTCGGGTGACGGATGCGACAATTCAGTTTTTTGAAGAAAATGCAAAGGCTGGTGAGCGATTTAAATTCACATTGGACCGGGTTGGACGAGATGCGTTTCAACGGGTAGTCAGGGAGGCTTATGATGGGAAAGATACAAAGTGATGAAGTGATCGATATTCGGGATGTGGTCTGCCCGATGACTTTTGTAAAGACAAAAGCAGCTATTGATGAACTGGAAATCGGACAGATTCTGGAAGTATTGATGAATGACGGCGAGCCGGTGGAAAATGTACCGAGAAGCATGAAGGAAGAAGGACAGCAGGTACTTCGGCTGGAAAAGGCTGATTCAGGCGCTTATCGGATGTTTGTAAAAAAATTAGAGGATTAGAACAGAAAGGATGAACTTGAGATGATTCTTGTAGTTGCAGGCGAAAAGAAATCCTATACGGAGGGACTTACCATTCGTGATCTGATTCAAATTGAGAATGTTGAAACACCGGAATATGTCACCGTGTCACTGAACGATGAATTCGTCGGAAAATCAGACTTTGAGTCAACGGTTTTAAAAGACGGCGATACGGTGGAGTTTATCTATTTCATGGGTGGAGGTTCATCGAAATGGCATTGACAGACGCGCAGCTGGAACGCTATTCCAGACATATTATATTAAAGGAAGTTGGCGTGAAGGGACAGAAAAAACTGTTGGACAGTAAAGTCCTGATTATCGGAGCCGGGGGCTTAGGCGCTCCGGCGGCCATGTATCTGGCGGCGGCCGGTGTTGGAACTATCGGCATCGCTGATGCGGATGAGGTAGATCTTTCCAATCTCCAGCGTCAGATTATCCACGCCACAGAAGATGTGGGAAAGCCAAAGGTTCAGTCGGCCAAAGAAACAATGGAACGGATGAATCCGGACGTGATCATACATACTTACCGGAAGTTTGTCATGTCCGATAATATCCGGGAACTGATTCGGGATTATGATTTTATTATCGATGGAACAGATAATTTTCCGGCCAAATTTTTGATCAACGATGCCTGTGTCATGGAGAAAAAACCATTTTCCCATGCGGGAATTATTCGTTTTAAGGGTCAGTTGATGACCTATGTGCCGGGGCAGGGGCCATGTTATCGCTGCATCTTTCAGTCTCCTCCTCCGAAAGATGCGGTGCCAACCTGTAAACAGGCCGGTGTTATCGGGGCCATGGGCGGTGTCATCGGAAGTCTCCAGGCCATGGAGGCGATTAAATATATTCTTGGCGTGGGAGATTTGCTTGTGGGTAAGCTTCTCACTTACGATGCGTTAAAAATGGAATTCCGTACAGTAAATCTTCCAAAGAAAGTGCCGACCTGCGCCGTATGCGGCGATCATCCGACGATTACGGAACTGATCGATTACGAGCAGGCGGTTTGTGATTTGCGAGGTTAGATAGTATGATATTTTTAAAAAGACAGGATTATCTGGACATTATCGCCTATGCTGAAGATGGACTGCCGAATGAAGTGTGCGGCTTGCTTGGCGGTGTCATTGACGGAGAAAAAAAGCTGGTTAAAAAAATATATTATTTGACAAATGTGGATGCGAGCAGGGAACATTTTTCAATGGATCCGAAGGAGCAGTTTGAGGCCATAAAGGATATGCGGAAGCAGGGATTTCAGATGATCGGAAATTTTCATTCCCATCCGGAATCTCCGTCCAGACCTTCCGAAGAAGATAAGCGGCTGGCCTATGATCCAAAAATCCGATATTTCATTCTCTCACTGATGAATCGTTGGCAGCCTGTGTTAAAAGCTTTTGCCATTGAAGGCGGGAACGTGTCTACAGAAGATATTCAATTAATTTAAAGTACTTTAAATGCCCTGAGGTTTATTTCAGATGACTGTCAGGGCATTTCTTTATAAATATTTTTGGGGGGATTGACGAAAAAGGAAAAACATACTATAATACATAGTAAACATATAGGATTTATGTAATTTTTAAAAGGTGTGAAAAGAATGAGTTTTGATTTTAAAAATCAAAATATAAAAAAATATATGTATCAGGGGAATTTTGGACTGGAAAAGGAGAGTCTTCGCGTAAATTCGGAAGGCTATTTGGCCCACACAAAACACCCCTTTCCGAATCAGCCCAATATTGACAGGGATTTCTGTGAAAACCAGGTGGAACTGATTACAGATGTTCATGACAGTGTGGATGGCTTATGGAATCAGATTGGCGCGCTGCATAAACAGGTGGTCAGGACTCTTTACAATTTGCCGGGTGGCCGGGAGTTTTTATGGCCCTTTTCCAATCCGCCCTATGTGAAGGGGGAAAAGGATATTCCAATTGCAAGCTTTGACGGAAAGCTGAAGGGGAAAGAGCGTTACAGAGAATATTTGGCTTCAAAATACGGTAAAAGAAAAATGCTCTTTTCAGGGATTCATTTTAATTTTTCTTTTTCCGACGACTTGTTGGAAGCGGGGTATCGAAACAGTGATTATGAGTCTTACATAGAATATAAAAATGACATTTATCTGGAATTGGCAAAGAAAGTTACACGGTATAGCTGGCTCGTTGTTTATTTAACGGCGGCCAGTTCCGTGATGGATGGTTCGTTTTTTATGGATGACGCTCTCGGAAAGGATGTTTTAAAAAACTTTGCTTCGCCGAGGTGCAGTGAAATCGGTTATTGGAATGATTTTATTCCTATATTAAATTACGAAAATCTGGAAGCCTATGTGGACAGCATCCAGGCTTATATCAATGACGGCCAGCTTCAATCGGCGGCGGAGCTTTATTATCCGGTCCGTCTGAAACCGGCGGGAGAAAATTCCCTGGATAATCTCAAAAAGACAGGGATTAACCATATTGAACTTCGGATGTTTGATTTAAATCCTTTGTCGCCGATTGGATTATTTAAAGAAGATTTGGAGTTTATTCATCTGCTGATGATCTACCTTATGTCTTTGGAAGATGCGGCCTTTGAGACTTTTGAGCAGGTCATGGCGATTAAAAATGTGAAACGGGCCGCCCGTTTGGATGTCAAAGATATATGGATCGAAACCGGATGGAATACAGCTTTTGACGTCAGAGACGCGGCGCTGAAAGTTTTATTTGGCATGGAGCGGTTTTTCAGAAATTTTGAAAATGGCGAGTGGATGCAGCTTATCTACAGTCACAGGCAGCGAATTGCCTTTACAGAACAGCGTTATGCGGAAAAAATACGGAAGGAATTCCAAAAGGACTATGTGAAAAATGGGTTGAAGCTGACAAAGCAATATGCGGAAAAAATAGTTAAAGAGGTGAACTGAATGTGCGAATTGTTCGGAGCTTGTGCAGAGAAATCCGTGAGGATGAATGAATACTTGAAAGAATTTTACAGCCATAGCAACAGGCATCCCCATGGGTGGGGACTGACTCTGCTTGAAGAGAATGAGGCGTCGATTGAAAAAGAACCGGTCCAGGCATCAAAGAGCAGTTACTTGAAGGAAAGACTGACTTCTCCCATAAGCTGCCGGACGATTTTGGCGCATATTCGATATGCAACCATTGGAAATGTAGAATATTCCAACTGCCACCCATATACGATGAAGGATGATTCGGGGCGACGGTGGACTCAGGTGCATAACGGGACGATTTTTGACTATCAGCCCCTTGAAAAATATGTGAAATATCAGTCCGGTGACACGGACAGTGAACGTATTTTATTGTACTTCGTTGAGAAAGTCAATCAGGCCCAGGCGTATTATAAGAAACCGTTGTGTGGAGAAGAACGATTCCGGCTTTTGGACGATATTCTGGTGTCCATGTCCAAAGGCAACAAGCTGAATTTGATGCTTTATGACGGTGAATATATGTATGTTCACACGAACTATGCGGCTTCCCTGTATTACAAGGAAATCGACGGCGGCCGGATTTTTGCGACGGTGCCTCTCGATGGGGAATACTGGCAGCCGGTGCCCTTTACAAGGCTTTTGGCATATAAGGATGGAAAACTGGTTTTTGAAGGCACGAACCACGGTAATGAATATGTGGACCGGGAAGAAAATCTGAAATATCTGTATCAGATATTCTCAAGCCTGTAAGGAGGGAAGCTTCATGAAGAATCCATTGCGCTATCAGATATCGGAATATGACTGCGGGCCAACCACGTTATTGAATGCCATCAGCTTTTTATTCCCGCGGGAAACCATATCGCCTGAGATCATACGCAATATTATGCTGTACAGCCTGGACAGCTATGGCAATGAAGGCATTATGGGAAAGCGGGGAACATCCAGCGCGGCCATGATGTTTTTGTGCAATTGGCTGAACGGCTATGGGCGCATTGGCGAGCTGCATGTATCCGGACAGTATCTTTCCGGCAAAGGCGTTTATCTGGGGGAAGGCAGTTATATCAACGATACATTGCACCGGGGAGGCGTCGTTGTGCTGCGGGTACTTTTGGAAGGCGGTCATTATGTGCTTTTGACCGGAGAACGGGATGGAAAGATATTTATGTTTGATCCCTATTATCCGGATGAGGAATTTTCACAGGAAGATATCATTGTCACAGAGGAGCAGCCTTTTTCTTATAACCGGGTAGTGCCCGAAACTTATTTTAACAGGGAGACTGACGGCGTGTATGCGCTGGGACCTTATGAGGAACGGGAAGCGGTTCTGTTGTTCAATGAAGATACCCGCCTGACTCCCGCCGGAACTATCGAATATTTTATATAAAATATGTAAAATGGAGGACGGAATTTATTTCCGGGCCTCCATTTTTGCTATAAAGCCGGATTATAACGGGCAATAATTTTTCGGTATTAGAGGGTTTATTGAAAAAAAATCGGGTGAATGCTATAATCCTAGTATTCACATGGAATATGTATAAAAATGAATTTGATCGGAGGTATATGCATATGGAATATAGTTTGGAAACACAATGTATTCATGGGAACAGAGCAGATTTACATAGATATGCCTGCGGAGCCGTTTCAGTTCCGATTTATCAGACGGCCACCTTTTCCCATCCGGGAATCGGTCAATCTACGGGCTATGATTATTCAAGAGAGAGTAATCCGACGCGGACGGAGCTGGAGAAAATAGTTTCGTCGCTGGAAGGGGCAGTGGATACGGTGGCCTGCACTTCCGGTATGGCCGCATTGACACTATGTCTTGAATTGTTTGAGACAGGGGCTCATTTCATCTGTTCCGAGGATATTTACGGCGGCTCCACGCGGCTGTTTAAGGAAATCGGTGAAAGACGGGGCATGAAATTCAGCTATGTGAATACCTCCGATGGAGAAGCGGTGGAAGCCGCTGTCCGGAAAGATACAAAAGCCTTATTTATCGAGACGCCGAGCAATCCAACGATGATCGTTACGGACCTGACCGAAATGCACCGGATTGCGAAAGCCCACGGACTCTATCTGATCGTGGATAATACATTTCTATCGCCTTATTATCAGAATCCGTTGAAGTTGGGAGCGGATCTGGTAATCCACAGCGGCACTAAATTTTTAGGCGGACACAATGATACCCTGGCCGGATTTTTGTGTACCGGCCGTGAAGATTTGGCAAAAAGAATCCGTTATGTTTATAAGACGACCGGAAGCTCTCTGTCGCCTTTCGACAGTTTCCTTATTATCCGTGGAATCAAGACGCTGAGCGTCCGCATGGATCGGCAGCAGAAAAATGCACTGCTTATTGCGGATTGGCTGAAAAAACAGAAAAAAATCCGTGAGGTGCATTATATCGGTTTGCCGGAGCATCCGGGGTATAATGTCAATCTTCGTCAGTCCAGAGGTTTTGGAAGTATGATTTCTTTTCGTACGGATACGGAGGAAACGGCAAGGAATATGTTGGAAAAAATAAAGCTGATCACTTATGCGGAAAGTCTCGGCGGGGTGGAGACGCTGATGACCTATCCGATGCTTCAGACTCATGGGGACGTTCCGGTGGAAATCCGGGAAAAACTCGGTATTACAGAAACTTTTTTACGGCTTTCAGTGGGCATTGAAAATGCAGAGGATTTGATCGCAGATATGGCGCAGGCTTTGGCATAAAGC
>CATYEA010000054.1 GCA_958405355.1 uncultured Lachnospiraceae bacterium | reverse complement strand
CTAAGATCACAATCAAAGGTTTCGTTCGTTACGAGACAGGTGATGGTATCGAAAAGAAAGAAGAAAACTTTGCTGAAGAAGTTGCAAAACAGATGGGAAACTAAGCTTATAATTTGGCTTTGAATGAAATATTTGAATGAAAAGAAGGCACCGTTGCACGGTTATATTCCGGGCAATGGTGCCTTTTCTCTATTGATCTGAAACATTGAAACTACAAATGTTCTCTTTTTTCTTCCGGAATGGTTTGGCCAGCAGGAAGAGTCCGAACAGAATGCCATTGAGCAGTAATGCCCACGGAATCTGTGCCCAGGATACGGTCTGGTTTTGGATAACATCTGCGGAGTATGTGCCGGAGATAACAGGGATAAGGTTGTTGTTAAGAAAATGAATGATAACCACAGCCCAGATGTTATTTGTCCGCATGTAAACATAACCGAAAAATATACCGTAAGTGACGCAGGTAATGATCTGACTTACCAGCATAATGAGTCCCTGTCCGGGTGAAACATAGAAGAAAAGGTCTACTGGTAAATGCCACAATCCCCACACGATGCCGAGAATGAGTACGCCATAGCGGAGTCCGAAACGTTTCTGCAAAATCGGCTGCAGATAATACCGCCATCCGTATTCTTCACCAAAAAAGGCGATAAAGGCCAGCAGGAAGCTGAGCGGCATAGAAGCAATGTAAATCCATGTGTCCGGACTGGTTAGAATGGATGTGAATATTTCCAATTGACCTGATGCGGCGAAGCTTATACCGACTCTTAAAAAATACAGTACGAGAAACAAAACAATACAAAAGAGTGAAGTCTTCCAGTTCTTCCATTTCAGTCCGTAGGCGGCCCGCCGCTTTTTACCGGCTGCCAGCAGAAAAATCCAGCAGAGGATACTTCCGATCATCATGATCGACTGCATGACCATGAGCCATAAGGATACGGTTCCTCCGGGCATTTCCAGTGTGCTTTCAGGCTGAATGACGGTCATTACCGTGGAAACCAGCATGAACAGGGTTATCACAGTAAAGATTCGGAAAAACCATTTTGGAAGATTCAAATCATCTTTGCGTGTCAACAGATAGGCCAGCATGACTCCGGTGGCCGGATACATCATCTGTGTATTGGCAAAAGCACTCAAATCCAACTGTTGCGTATTTCCATACCACATTAATAATCCCATTAGATAGGTAACACCATAGGCTGCAATAAGGAAAATAATAAATTGCTTTTTGTCTGTCTTTGAATTCATCTTCTGTCCTCCATTTTTTGTTTATGAAGGTATTTTAGCAATGAATGGAGGTCCAGAGATAAAAATTGCCTGAACAGGCAGGGCGGTTGCCTAAAATGCATTACGAAATATATTTTACAAGGTTTTCTTTGACGTTTCTTGAGAAAAGACAACGTTCCCCATTATCCATAATGACCTGTCGGTGTTTTAAATCCAATTCGCTGATGCGTTCGGCGTTGATCAGATAAGCCCGGTGTGATCGAATAAATCGATCGCCGAGGGTTGCTTCCAATTCTTGCATACTGCCGATAAAGTCAATGCGATCCTGATCGGCATGGAGTACGATTCGATGGCTCCGGCTGCTCGTCTCAAAAAACAGAATCTCATCGATGGGAATGTGCTTTACCACATCCATGATTTTAATTGTAAAATAAGGTCTTTGTTCGCTGCTATCTTCGCGCATCCGGTCCGTAATGATATGAAGACAGCGGGACATGCCGGCAAACATTTTATCTGGATTTTCTTTCGTAATGTAGTCTAAAGCTTCCAGGTGGTAACGGAAGGTTTCAAAGGCCAGGTCTTTATAAGCTGTTACATAAATGATAAATCCCCGGGTATCATGCCTGCGTATTTCCTGACCCAATGCGAAGCCATCCATGGATTCGCCGTTCAATTCCACATCCAGAAAGTAAATGCCGCGTCCGGAAGTTTCTTTTACTGTTTTGATAATTTCTTCAGGGTGCCTGGTGCTGAGTGTCAGCTTCATGTCATAGCCTTCAATCAGTATCTGTTTTTTCAAATAGGATTCCAATTCAGTGCGGACCCGGGCATCATCCTCACATATATATACCGGCAGCAATTGTCATGCCTCCTCTATTTTCAATTCTTGTATAAAATAACCATCTTTTATGGTCGTCAGCGGCAGAACAAAATCATATTGCCGCAGAATTTGATGATAACTGTTCAGTCCGATACCGCGGCCCTCGCCCTTTGTCGAATAGCCTGCGGTGCCGATTTTGTGAAAATCCACTGTTTCATACAGCGTATTTTTTACCAGAAAGGTCGTATAATTTTCCTGACGGCTGATCAGAATATGAATTTGTCCATCTGGATGGTCTTGTACGGCCTCAATGGCGTTATCGATGAGAATTCCCAGACAGCGGCATAAGTCAGTATCACACAAACGGGTTTGATCAAAAGCCCGAAATACTTCCAGATTACAGTAAATGCCGGCACGTTTCATTTCATCCAGTTTGGCCAGAATCAGGCTTTTTATTGCCAGATGGTGGATGTTGGCCAATTGATTCATCAGTTTGAGTTGTTTGCCAACGTGGACATCGAAATCAGCGGCCATATCTTGAATATAAGATTGAACAGCGGCCGTATCGCCGTCTTTTGTTTGGAGATACATGCCAGACATCATATTTTTAAAATCATGACGGAATCGCCGGGCTTCCTGCTGAAGACTTTCAAGATTTTCAATGTAAGCAGTCTGTTGCTGCAGACTGACCTGTTGTGCTTCAATCTGGTGTTTTTGCATATCCTGGCGGCTGATGTAGACAAAAAATATATAAGTCAGCATCAGAAGTAAAATAGAAATCATTAAATTACCGCTATTGTCACTTTCAAATCGTTCAATCATCCTTTGGACAAATACAAACAGAGGCGGATAACAGCTCATAAGGATAAGCATATCATTCCGAATGATTCCATAATCCAGCCATTGTTGGTAATGCCGTCCGGCACCGGTTTTATATAAAACAATGAGTATCAGAATCAGGCAGATGGGTACAGCTACCCACAAGACGAACATATACAGCAGGCGTTCTTGCATAACGGCCAGATGAATAGCTCTGTCCGGCATCAATAAAAGTCCCATGTAGTTACCCATATTTGCTGTCACAGAGATAATGAGCATGGTGAACCAGCATGTTTTCTTTTTCATGTCATATAAGGCAATCAGGAGCAATGTGCCGGCAGCCAGTTGACAATAGTGAAGCAGACTGTCAGAAAGATAGGGAATATCCATCCATCCAAGTTTCAGCATAGCGGCGCCAAACAGAGAACAGCCGATGATGAACAGGCAAATGACACCGATGACCCGAATCCAATATCGGCGGCCTCTGCCTGTGGGTTTACCTATTAAAATTATGGCTTCGGTAATTATGAATATAATGAATATGAACATGCTTACCATGTTGGCAGCAGTTATTTCTAAAAAAGTCATGGACATCTCACCCCAGTGTTACTATACACCATTTTTAGAGATATTGAAACTGAAATGTAGCTGTGCAAGTTATATAAAATAAAGTATAATAAGGGATATAAAAGGAGCGGAATTTTCAGAATATATGAAACAGGCACGCTTTTCTGTAAAACAGGCGGAACTGTTATGAAGCGTGGACGGATTGATACTTTCCTCGCCTTTTTCGAAACGAGAGGGGTGGTATTGTGAATCTTGTAAAAAAATTATCGGCATATTTGATGTCACACCATGACATTAAATATTATATCTATGATATCATCAAAATTTATTTTATAATCATCGATTTCCAGAATTTTGAAAGTCGGATTAACACTTTTTACTGTCCCGGAACGGGTGAGGTACATACCTTCACCAACTCCTCCGGAACCATCAGGTCCAGGATCGGAAGAAAAATAAGTGACTGTGATTTGATGGCCTTTTTCTAAATGGATAAGTTTTTCATTGAGAGCGGCGGCCATTTCGTCGGATAAATCAATTCTGCTTACCCGAAGAACTTCTTTTTGCTGTATCGCCTCCGTATGTCCTTTCAGAGCCGCAAAAGGTGAAAAAATCTTTGCCCGGTCAGCGTTGGACATATGGGGATGCTTGGATTCTGGCCGGGGCAGATTTATAATATCGTCATATCGATCAGAGATATTTAAGGACATACATAGGCCTCCTTTGGATTTTTTCTGAGTTTTGGAAAAGACTTAGGCTGGGGTTAAGCTTTGTGTCCTCCAATCTGGCCGTTGCGTTCAATGGCTGTTGCTCCGTCTTCTAAACTCATGCCTTTTAATATAGCATTTTTCCCATATTTCTTTTGAATATCCAGCATAGCTTTCTGAATTTTCCGGTCTCGTTTTAAAATCTGTTCTTTGTACTCAATTTCAGATGGCGCAGTAAATAAATCGTATTGAATATAGTTCGCCGCTTTCGTTTCGTCAATGACATTATTGAAAGTGATACTCAGCCGATGGATCGATAATTTTGAATTTACGATGCGGTCATAAAGTGATAAGGCAGCCGTTCCAAGTTCCATGGCGGAGGAAGTGTAAGCATTCAAATTCACGCTTCCATGGGCCGGTTTTGGCACGGATTGTCCAAAATGGTTAACATGCATCGGACCGGAATAATTTTTCGAATTTTTGTCGTATCCGATATGAAGAACAATCTGGTTTGTAACCAGGCCTTTATCCACCAGATCCAGAGCAAGACTGTCTGTCATTTCATGGACGACCAGACGCCCTTTAGCTTTGGAATAGGGACATGAAAGTACCTGGCCGGAACCCATAGAGTTACTGCTCGGTCTATAATTTTTGATGTCCTGCATGGTGACTGGTTCCACACCCCAGGCGTGGTCAATCAGTAGTTCGGCGTCAATGCCGAAAAGGCGGAATAATAAATCTTCGTTATAAAGGGACATTATTGCCACATCACCCATCGTGTACATGGCATTTGCTGTCAGACGTTTGGCGATACCCTTCCCAATACGCCAGAAAGCTGTAAGGGGTCGGTGGTCCCAAAGTAATTTCCGATAATTCATTTCATCCAATTCGGCAATTCGAACCCCATCCCTGTCAGCATCTACATGTTTTGCAACAATATCCATAGCAATTTTGGCAAGATAAAGGTTTGTCCCGATCCCGGCGGTAGCTGTAATTCCGGTTTGTTTAAGTATATCCTGAATAATGGTTTTTGCTAAATCGCGGGGAGACATGGATGTTCCGTCCGGATTGCAGTAGACAGACTGATAAGAGGTTACATCCATAAATACTTCATCGATGGAATAGACATGGATGTCGGAAGCACTTACATATTTCAGGTAGATATTGTAAATATCAGCAGACACATCAATATAACGCTGCATCTGCGGTGTGGCGATAATGAAATCGACTGTTTTTCCGGTGGCAGCTTTGATCTGCTCCAATTTCTGCTTGACTTCAAATAATCTGGGACGGCCAGGAATACCATAGGCTTTCAGCGAAGGTGAGACAGCCAGACAGATCGTTTTGTCGGTGCGGCTTTCGTCGGCCACTACCAGATTGGTTGTCAGAGGGTCGAGACCTCGTTCCACACATTCAACGGATGCATAAAAGCTTTTTAAATCAATGGCGATGTAAATGTTGGACATAATGCGAACCTCCTTTTAATACACAAGAAACAAACAAATGTTCTTTGTTATCCATAAGTTTAGAACAAAAGTTCGAAAAAGTCAAGAAGAATACAGCTTTTAGAAAGATAGAATTTTATGGAAACCACAGGATGCAGGAACATAATTGTTGTATGATTTTTCCTGATGTGATATACTTCTTTTTGTTAAAATATGATTTCAAGGCAAAATCGAGGAAATTCGATGACGCAAAACTATAGGGACTAAGCCGAAAGGTATGTCAGCCAGCTGCCGCAGTATAAACGAATTGTACTGCGTTTTTGTCTTTTTTGAAAAAATACGGTAAAAAATTGAGGGAGTGAGAACAGAATGCTGAAAAGAAATGGAAAGATAAGAATGCTGGCGTTAGTGTTGGCGATAATCATGGCATTAGCATCGGTTGATATCGGAGCTTTTGCCGTGGAATCTGACAATGGCATAGAGACTGTTTCTGATAATTTGGAAGCAACGCCAGGGGAGACATTAAAGGAGGTAGACGAAAAAACTCCGGGTGATAATCTGTCAGACGAGACAGATGAGGAAACACCGGGCAGTACGTCGAAAGGAGCCGGCGAGACAGCGGCGGAGAGCGGCAAGACGGAGACATCGGAGGAAACGGAACCGGAAGATGAAAGTAAATTGTCTGAAACGACTGAGGAAACATCAGAGGATAACGATGGGCAGGAAAATGTTATTGAAGAGACAATGAACGCCCTTTTTGTCATTAGTTGGTATGATGAGGGAAATGTTGCGGAACGCAGGCCGGAGGATATTCGTCGCCTGATTGAAATTTATGCCGATGGGGAGCTCTTGGATGATACAAAGCTTGATATTACACTTTTGAATGAGGATCAGGATGGCGACGGCAAACCGGAACCTGACAGAACTTATGGCCTGGAGACTTACTATTATGTGATATCGAATCTGCCGGTATATGCAGGCGCAGAGGATGGCAGAGAGGAACAAAATAAAATTACTTATACGATAAAAGAAGACAGGGCTGCTATACCGGGATATAAAGAAATGAATATGGCCCTGCTGGATTCGGACGCCGGAGAACTGCAAAATAAAATGGCCGCACCGGGAGATATGATGCATCTTGAAGCTTATGAAGGTGAAGGCAGGGAGACAAGAAATCGTTTTGTGAATTATCTTCCGGAATATTCGGTTTCCGGCCGTGTGGTCTGGGACGTGGAGGACAGTTCGTATCCTGAAATAGAAGCATATTTTGAGGATTACTTTGCGGTTACGGCAGAAGACAGAGATTATGTCTGTCATACAATTACCTATAGTAAGGATGAAGAAGAGGAGAATATCTGGAATTTTAGCATTACCGGTCTCTTTACAACTAATGAGGACGGCAGTGCGGCTTCCTATGTCCTTCATCCTGCAGAGCTGGAATGGTTTGAAACAGCGCCTGTTTCCGTGACTGTGACACAGGATATGGCAGATGTGGAATTTGTTTATACTCTTGGTAATTCGGAAGCTGCGATTATGGCTGTTGATATTGGCGATGAGGGCAAAAAGAGAACGGCTACATATAATGCTCATCCAAACACACAGATTGTCTGGTACGATACCACAGGTGGTGACAAGTATCAGCATTATGGCCAGCTGACGATGAAAGTGACTTACACAGTCAGCGGAGCCGAAAGCGGCGAAGCTGCTGTGACAAGAACGATAGAACCAGTGTGGGATTCGGTTGAGGGAGGTTACTATTATCGTTATACTGAAGAAGATGCTAAGGCTCTCGGCGTGTCGGTCAGCGATGAAAACGATAAGGATACCTGGTTATGGATTTGGGATAATGGCGATAATAACATAAATCGTACATTACAAGCCTGGGAACTGCCAGATACGGTGACAACGACGACAACAGGAGATGACGGGGAAGTCAGCACGGTTTCTCAAAACATTTCCTGGTCGATTGAAGTGACGGGATGTACGGCCACTTCCTTTGCGTATGATGACCGGGTAACCGGTTATTCTGTCTATCCGAATGCAGCAGGAAGTGGAAGTGTGATGTATCCGTTGCAAAATTTCACCCTGTATATGGATATTCGGGCAGGTTACGACGACCCGTCAGCATGGATGGATGTGTTTTTTAAGGAAATGGGGCTTGCTTTTTCATGTACCGGCGGGGATAGTACTTCTTTGATATATGATAGCAGTTGTCCGGAAATTTTTTCCAGTGAATCCCTTGCTGCGATTTTTGAGGAGCATTTTGGCGTTGTCCACAGTAAAGAAGAAAATTCATTTATAAGTATGCAGCTTATTGACAAAAGAAGCTCTGTGATTACTGTCCATGGAATTCCAATCTATGATGGAAACAAAAGGGAGATTAATTACTCCATTATTACAACGAGCAAAAAGATTACATCGGAAAATGCAGAGGAAGATTACTGGTATGTTGTAGAATTTGATAATACGGCTGTTCCGGGGCACGGAACAGATGTGTCCGCAGCCCATAATAAAGGTACGATTATTCTGACAAAGACCGGAATTACCAAGTACGAGGCATATAAGATTTGGCAGGATGAAGAGGATGAAAATGAGGATAATATAGGGGAAGACCGTCCGAAAACTACGTGGACGTTGTGGCGCGGTTCTGAAAATGGCGGGAGTTATGTGACAGCGGCGCAGGTGTTTTACGATGCGGAAGGCCGTACCCTGGAGGTGACTTCCTATGGTTATGACAAATATGGAGATAAGTTAAATAATATAAAAGATTCATATGCGATTGGAGATTGGCTGACCCGCGGTTATACAATAGAGGAATTTTTGGTCGAAAATCTGCCGGCCTATGATTCGGATGGCTATACTTATGTTTATTTTGCACGGGAATCTCAGGTGGAGGATTCGACTTATGTTAAATATTACGGAAGTAAGACCGAAAATGGATATTTTTCTGAAGAAGACAGGCTGCCAGAAGATTATGAGGGAAATTTAGGGGCAACGGAAAGACTTCCTGATGATAATTCCATCTACAATGGCGGTGCGGTTGCTAACCGGAAAGAGGAAATGACAACCATTTCCGCAACGAAAACCTGGATGGCCGCTTATTATCAAAATAAACTGGAGAATATTGAGGTAGAATTGAAACTTCAGGCTAAGCATAAAAGAGAGCAGAATGCGTATGGTGACCAGATAGTTTCGGAACGTAATGAATGGTATGATGTGGAGGATGAAAGCGGGGCTCAGGTTACCCTGATATTAAGTGGATTTGATGCATATAATCTGACGCAGACAGGCAGTGTGGAAGTGAATCAATACTGCGATCATGGCCATGAGCTGGAATATCGGTGGGTAGAAGCTACAATCTATGAAGTTACGGAAGAAGCAGATGGAACGAAAACCAGAAAAGCTGTAGAATGGTTTACAACAGATGCGGGTGAAGATGCGTTCCGGTTATCTGTGAACAAAGAAACATTAAAAGAAGAAAGTTATGAACACAGTGATGAGTATTTTATCTCTGAAACGGAAACTGAGGGGAATATAACAACAATCACGAATACGTTGAAAGGCTATACGGAGTATTACGTGAGAAAGACATGGGATGAAGGGCTGGAGCCTGGCCCGATTCAGGTCACTATAGAGCAGTATAACTCTGCGGGAAGACAAGTAAAAACATGGGAAGAAACACTTTCTAATAGAACTTCGATTTCCGGAGAGTCAACGGAACTTGCTTATGACGGAGATTATAGTTCCATGGACAGCAGATGGGTTCATCTGTCTGAGAAGCTTCCAAAATATGATGAAAATGGAAATCTGTATACTTATGCGGTCCGTGAAACAAATAGTCCGTATACTGCATACTATGAGTATGGTCTGGATGTGGATAATGACGGCGTTAAAGAGACAAATTCTGTGCATATATATAATAGGGGCCCGGGAGTGGTAAAGACCATTGATGTGCGGAAAGTATGGCTGGATGACAGCGCGACTACGGACCGTGCGGCTTGTTCTTTTGCTGTTTATGCCGGAACATATGGCGGTGACAATGTACTTTTGCGTGGTACCGTTCAAAATGAAAAAGGAATTCTAAGCCCTGATTTCGTTGTTGTGTCCGAAGACACTTCCTGGTGGAAGCATGTTGATGTAACAGTCTTTTCATATCTGGATGAAAATGGAAAGACGGTATTTCTCACAGATACGGAGAATTATAGAGACATTGAGGAATATACACCTGATGAAGAGGGCCGGCTTATAAAATCAACAAAAGAGTATGCATCTGAGAAGGAGTGGCAGCAGGCACATCTTGTAGAGGATTTCTACATCACAGAAAATAAGATTGGTGATACTGAGGTAGGTACGAATGGAACGAGTTCTCAGGGATACCCAATTACTAAAAGCGGTGGGACGTCCTATGTGACGATATATAATAATACGACAGACGGGGATAATTATGACTGTACGGATGCGGCGGACCGTCGTGGGCACTATACAATTATTAACCGACGTATAGGTAC
>CATYEA010000053.1 GCA_958405355.1 uncultured Lachnospiraceae bacterium | reverse complement strand
CTTCTCTTTTTAGGAAATTATACATTGATTTCACAACCAATAAAATATATAATTATTTTAATCTTAAAGAGAGGTGGTTCAAGTGAAGCTCTGCATTGCTTTGACTGGAATAGTTACATCAATTTAATCAAACTTGACAGGAGGATTTTAAATGACTATTCCAGAAAAACAAATTTATCCTCGCACCGGAGATAAGGAAACGATTTTCAGACGAAATCATTTCTTCCTTATTAAAATGGTGGAATTGGCCCAAAGAAAAAATCCGGGAAAATATCCAGGCTACACAATCCGGCAATATCAAAGAATTAAATCGGGCTATGGAAGATGGATTGGGTGGTGATTCTATACAATGAAAGCACAAAAACTTTATATTAACAATATTCCCGCCATCGTCTGGGGTAAAGCATCGCCTAAAGTGTATCTTTATGTCCATGGAAAAATGTCTTGTAAAGAAAATGCTGAAAATTTTGCACGAATCGCTGAGAGTAAAGGCTGGCAAACCATCAGCTTTGACTTACCGGAACACGGGGAACGCAAAAATGAAAATTACCCGTGCAACATTTGGAACGGCATCCACGACCTGACGGAAATAAGCAATTATGTATTTTCCAATTGGAAGCAGGTTTCTTTATATGCCTGCAGTTTAGGAGCTTATTTCAGCCTGCATTCTTATGGCAGCAGGCATTTTGAAAACTGTCTTTTTCAATCGCCCATCGTGGACATGGAATATTTGATTCATCAAATGTTGAACTGGTTTAACATCACAGAAAAAGAATTGAAAGCCAAAAAAGAGATTTTGACCCCTATCGATGTATTATCCTGGGATTATTATCAATATGTCAAAGCCCATCCGATAACCCTATGGGATTCGAATACCCGCATACTTTATGGCGGAAAAGATACAATGCAATCTTTATCCGTCATCGAACAGTTTGCCCGGTCTTATCACTGTCTCTTGACAATATCCGAAAACAGCGAGCATCCGTTTATGAGCCCTGAAGATATTGCAGTCGCAGAAAGATGGCTGACAGATAATATCATATAAACCACACGAAAATCTCCAACCATTTCTAAAATGGCTGGAGATTTTTTTATCTTATTTCTCTAAAAATATGTCTTGTACAAATTGCAATAAGCAAAGAAACCGTTCCGGCAAAGAAAATAACCAGACATTCCCAGCCTTTTAAAACTTCAAATAAAATGCCATACAACGCATTACCCAGGGGTTGTGCACACATGGCAACAGTCAGTATAACGGCAATGACCTTTCCGATGAATTCCTGTGGTGTCTCCGCCTGGACAAAGGACATCATCTGCACTGTAAAAATTGTTGAAAATACCATAATAACAAAACAGCATACCGTCATAACAATATAATTTATCATTCCCGATAAAGTAAAAAGCAGGGACACAGCCATTGGAAACACACTGGCTGCACATATGATGATTAAATTTCCTGACTTTTGAATGTTCAGTTTTTTTGCAAAGATGCCAGCACAAATACCTCCGACCAGTCCGCCCGCCGCCAATGCACCTTCAGCAAAGCCATAAAGTTTATTGGCCTGAGCAGCTCCTAAATCCAATACTTCTGTTACCATATATGGCAGCCCAACAATGATCATTGCTGCCAGAAACAAATTTATCCCACAGATCACCAATAACCCTTTGCCTATCTCAGGCTTTTCTTTTCGGATAAACCGAATACTTTGTGCAAAATCTTCTTTAACTATTTTCCACAAACTTCCCTCGGAAGTTTGCTTTATAAAAGGAATTTTAATAAAAATCTCCATCACTGCGGACAACAAAAAACATACTATGCATACGTGAAGCACAGACTTTAATCCATAGACACTATACAAAATCCCGCCAAGTACCGGACCCAATAAAGAGGCAAACGAACTGATTGTATTGATGACGGAATTGGCTGCCATAAAATTATCCGGACTGACCAGGGCCGGCACACTGGCCTGTACAGACGGCTGATATGCTCCCGCAATACCATATAAAATCATTAAAGTCACTGCCAGCAAAACCGTAAGATTCACACTATTCATCAACAACGAAAATCCGGCAATGACTGCTGCCGTAAAAAAATCCAGTATGACCATAATATCTCGTTTATTGACCCGGTCCGCCACAATGCCTCCAATAGGCGACAACAAAATTGCCGGAATAAAGGCACAGGCTGTCACTGTCCCATAAATTGCCGAAGAACCGGTTTGATTCAGCAAATACAACGGCAGCGCAAAACGAATGGCAGCATTACCAAATAATGAAATAATCTGACCAATAACAACCAGTGTAAAATCTCTTGAAAACAATTTTTGATTCATTACTTATTCCTCCATTTAATACCAACCGACGGTATGTATTGATTTAAAAATTATCTGCCCGTATTTCAGGGCAGATTTTTACTTATTTTTCTGATAGATATTTGCCAATTCCTGCAATCTATCCAGCATTTCGTCATCGACAATATCCAGTCCAAAGCCTTTCATCATCTGACGAAATACCATAAATTTGCGATGGGACTCTTCCTCAGAACTATCAAAAATCATTGGATTCATCCAGATATTTGCCGCCAATATAATCAATTCTGCCAGTTCTGCCGGGTAATCGGTCTGAATAGAACCATCGGCAATTCCCTGTTCGATAATCGGCAAAATATAATTTGGAGCCACTTCATCCACCGTCTCCCGAAAAATACTGAAAATCAGTCTCGGGTTATTACTCAGATCGGGAGCCACCGTAAATATTTCATCCTGGACAGGCCGGCAAATAGACTCCTTGAAAATGGTTTTCAGCTTCTCTTTCCCGGTAAGGTCCGTGCGATCTCGAATCGTCGCCAACATTTGATTGGACTCGGCTGTCATACGGTCTGTAACAGCAACTAAGATATCTTCTTTCGATTTAAAATGATGATAAATAGCTCCTTTGCTTAAACCGCCTAAGTTATTAATGATATCCTGAATCGATGTCCGCTCATAACCTTTTTCCATAAAAAGCCGAAAGGCCACATCCAATATTAAATTGACTGTCTCCTCCGGATGCTTATTTCTTGCCATGTCCTGTCTCCTCCGGCATAAAACACAAAATTCCACATATACAAAAACATACTGATGGTATGTTTACATTATCATACCATCAGTATGTTTGTCAATCAATAAATCTAACGTTTTACAAAATATTCTTCATACCAAACGAGGAACGTGTAAATGGTCCAAACCTTTCTCCAGTTATCTGAATTTCCGCCAACATAATCATCGAAAATTGCGTTGATTTCATCCACATTAAAGAACTTTTCTGCCATCTCACTGTGGAATTTTGCCTGCACATCCTGATTGTATCGTTCATCGGCCATCCATATACGGATCGGCACGATAAAACCCAGTTTTTTTCGGAAAGCAATTTCCTCCGGCAAAACTTTGGCTGCTGCTGTCCGGAATGCCACCTTATTCTGTTCATCATTAACTTTATATCTGGCCGGCATACGGGATGCAATATCAAAAATTCTCCGGTCAGTCAACGGCATACGGATTTCCAGACCGGCGGCTGTACTCATCTTATCAACATTTAAATAAATATCTCCTTCCAGCCAGATTTGGATATCCACATCGGACATTTTCGTCAGCGGGTCCAGGCCTTCTGTTTCTTCGTAAATCCGCTCTACCAGCTCAATCGGCAAAACATCCGGGTCATATTTTTTGAGAATCCGTTTCTTCTCATCTTCTTTCATAATGTTAGTATTTCCAACATAAAATGTCTTCAGATTTTCACCATATCGTTCCGCATTACGATACATATTGTATCCGCCGAAGAATTCATCGGCGCCTTCGCCGGAATAACATAACTTTGTATGCTGGGCCGTCGCTTTGCAGGCAATGGCAAAGGCAATGGCAGAAGCGTCACCTAAAGGCTGCTCCATATTGTACATAACATATGGAACGATTTCAAAATATTCCTCCGGTGTAATGAGACATCTGGAGTTTTCACGACCAAGAATTTCTGCCGTCTGCCGGGCCAATCCGGATTCATCAAAACGTGCTTCCTCATAACCGCAGGAATCCGTCATCTGTGCATCAGACATGGCCAATACGTAGGACGAATCAACACCGCCGGATAAGAAGGATTCGGCGGTCTCATCCTCAGATTTAACCTCCGGCATAATCTCCTGAAGTGTTGTGTGAATCTCATCCGCCCAATCTTCCAGAGATTTGCTTTCATCCGGGTGAAATTCCGGTGTCCAGTAACGCTCAATCTTAAGTCTTCCATCCTGCCAGATCAGATAGTGTCCCGGCATAAGTTTCTTAACTCCCCGGAAAAATGTATTCTCCCCGGCCACATAGGTCAGGCTCAAATATAACTGAAGCATTTCTTCATTCAGTTTCTTCACAAATCCCGGCTGATCCATAATCTTACGAATGGTCGTACCATAAAGAAGATGTCCTTCCTCTGTCTCATAATAATAAAATGGCTTTGTGCCAAACTGGTCTCTCAGACAGAAAAGCTTCTGCGCTTCTTCATCCCACAAAGCAAATGCAAACATTCCGTGCATATGATTTGCCATATCATATCCCCATGCTTCATATGCCTTGATTAAAATCTGTTCTTCACGTTCTTCTCTGGACAGGTTCTTATCGATACCAAGCTCTCCGCAGAGTGCTTCCCAATTTCGAATATGTCCTCTGTATTCTCTGACATTTATCATTTGAATAACCTCTCTCATACTTTCTATTACTTGATTATTATAAACTAAAGTTTATGGGATAACAATACTACATTGGACACTTATATCTCGGCTGACCCTTGCTTTTCCTGCCATATTCAATAGCCTCTTCCGGACATCCGCAGATACAGGCCATACAATGGGTACAATGGTCTTCCCAAACCGGACGGCCATCGACCATATCAATATTATTCATCGGACAGACTTTCTCACATTTTCCACAGCCGATACAGTCCTCTGTCGTGTAAAACTTCTTTGCATGCACAAATACCGGATACAAAATCCGATTCACCAACGACGTACTGATTCTGCCTGCCGCCGTAATTTTCTTATCCGGGATTGGCTCACCTTTTTCAATAACGTCAATCACAGCATCCATGGACGGAAGGGCTTTTTCAATAATTTTTATCGCTTCATCCCGCTCCGGCGCATGAAACATGGCGATATAATTTTCCGGCATAACAATTTTCGCACAGCCCATATAATCAAAACCTTTTTTCACACAAAGCTTTTCAATGTATTCTCCTGCATTTCCAATGCTGTCTCCACAGGTCATGACAAAATAGGCGCTGCGATTTCCGCCAAACTTTGTATGTCCAATCCAATCTCTGACAATATGGGGAATCTGCCACGCATATGTTGGCACAACAAATACAAAAGGTGTTTGGGACCTTATTCTGGAATAATCACCAGTACGAATTTTCTCAAACAAATTTATAATTTCATCCCCGGTCTTTTCAGCAATCCTCCTTGCCACAAACTCACTGTTACCCGTTCCTGTAAAATAAAGAATCATGTAAGAACCTCCACTCCATTAGACTTTATACCTGATAAATCAATATATCTCCAACCATAATCTTGCTGCCATCTGCAGGTACGATCACGGCACTGTTGCGGACCATTGCAATAATATCCATCTCGTACCTGTCTTCGACGTCCTTTACCGACTGTCCGACAAAGGGACTGTCCGAATCCACCGTAATGCTCACTGTTCCCAGTGCATTCCTATGAACATGCTCATGCTGCATATGGGTATACTGCTCCACAAAACCGGCTGAAATGATACCTGTAGGAATAGCCACTGCACCAACACCGAGAAAAGATATGGCGATTGCCATCAACCGCCCAAGAACCGTCACCGGATAAATATCTCCATACCCGACAGTAAGTATCGTCGATATGCTCCACCATATCCCTGAAAAAGCATTGGTGAACACTTCCGGCTGGGCTTCGTGTTCCGCAGTGTACATGCATAATGAAGATGCCGTCATCAACACAAGGATAATAAAAATACATGAAATAATCTGATTCTTTTTTTCGTGTAAAACAGCCGTAATGACATTAAAAGAATCATAATATTCATTAATCCGAAACAAACGAAATATCCGCACCACCCGCAGCAGCCTGAAGGCAATAAATCCATACAAACAGGAAAACTGCAGAATCGTACACAGATCAACAATCCCATCAAAAGAAAAGATAAAGCGCAGGACTGCCCTTGCCTTACTCTTACTCGGATACAAAAACTCTGCTGTCCATATTCTAAGCAAATATTCTACGACAAATATGGCAATTGTAACCATTTTCACCTGATGTAATACATCCCTGTATTCTGCCGCCCCATCAAATGTCGCAATAAACAATACGGCTATATGTACCAAAATCACGCATACAATAAACAAGTCAAAAATCCGGCTGGCAGAATCATCCTTTTCTCCAATTTGTATAATATCAAAAATACGCTTTTTCATTGGTTTTCCTCTATAATTCAGATTTTTTAGGGCAATCCAGATATTCCCAACTTATTTTACCACATTCAAAAATATCCGGTATACTTTTTTATAAATTGTATTTAATCTTTATTGGCCAGCTTGTGCATGCCCAGCAGGAGTAAGCCTATAAACACTACAAAATCTATCAGAAGTAATGTTGTCACATATTTTACAATGCCATATATATACAGTACGGAGAACACTTCTACAGACAAAACAGCGAAGCAGAAAAAGTTTATTAAATAATCTGAAATCAAATCATTGTAAACCCAGACATACATTTGCAGCTTATTCTGCAAATAGGGCCTGAACAGCAAACGAATAAAAACACAGAACAGCGGATAAGCAAATATAAATACCCTGCTGACTGTCGAACTGACTTCACCGCCGTTCCACTGAATTGGAATTTTCTCCGGCAAACCGGGCCAGGCCAACAACGCTGTTGCCAGACAAGACACCGCTATAATTCCCCATACCAGAGAGCCTCCCCACATATAGAGAAAACTTACCGAATCTAATTTCAAAATCTTTGGATTTGACTGCCAGTATTCCTCCAGTTCCGGCACAAAGGCTTCTACATCCAGATTCTCATAGCTTATTTCACCAGCGTCCAGCATATTTTGACATATGCTTTTTGCCCGCGCAAAATCCGCCATCTGCTCATCCAATTTCTGCATTTGCTCACCGATTATTTCGTATAAAGAGACCTCCCGCAGAATAATCCTGTGGATATTTTCAATTGAAATTCCCAGCGTCCGCAGGTAGGCAATCTTTTTAATATTTTCCACGTCTTTTTCCGTGTACTCCCTGTAACCATTGCTTTCATTTCTTGTCGGCTGAATCAACTTTTCTTTTTCATAAAAACGGATATTTGAACGGGCCAGCCCGGTCCTCTCCTCAACTTCTTTAATCGTCATTTCATCACCTTCAATCTTTTTTATCAGGATAAAGTATCCCTGATACTATCATCGTAAGGTATAAACATGGTTCACAGTCAAGTCTGACTTAACAAAAAAGCCGGTATTTACCGACTTTTTGTCAGCTCAAAGACCTTCTTATCTGCCCTTGTGCTTCTCTTTTCTTTTTTGCTGCTTCAATTCAAACCGCCGCTCTTTTTCTGCTTCCCGCTGCTCACGACTTACAGATTTCCGCTCGATTTTCATCTGCTCCTGCTGTAATTTCAAAGCCTGCTGGGATTTTGTACCTATCCCGGCATTCTGTACCTGTTTATGCACTTCCCGCTGAATCCGTTTCGGATTTCGCACAGCGTCTTTTACAACAGCGGCCACAGCCGGACTGAATCGTAAACGATAGTAATTTTTAAGCATCAAATCGTACACTTCATAATCTTTCGGTTCCGCACCAAACGTCACCTTGCAGACAGCCAACTCACCCTCTGATATTCGTTCGAAAACACCTCGCCAGAATGGTTCCTCAAAAAATACTGTCAATTTTACCGATACTTTGTCCATAAAAATCCTCCTTTACGCAAAGTCTGGGCTTTGCAAAATTTTTAATAGACAAAGAATGGACGACCCAAGGAGGGAGGGCTACTTATATCCCAACGCATACAGCGCGCCCATGCGCAGCATCTGATATCTGAGATGCCCGAATGCATGTCTTTTAATGGAATACGGACGGACTACCAGCCGACTCTATATGAAAATGTTTCTATTTTCATACGTTGTGTTTTTATCTTTGCCCTTTTATTTTATCATGCCGAAACGATTTTTTCCATGCATTTCGAATTCATGACCATAGCTGTATCATTTAAGATGTGCTACAATATAAAAAAATAAATTCTTTGGAGACTAAAATGAAGTACATCCTGCGTGAAATTAAAAAATCCGAATATTCTCTCCTGAATGACTTTCTGTATGAGGCCATTTTCATTCCTGAGGGCGTAGAACCACCGCCAAAGTCTATCATCGCCGCTCCCGAATTACAGATTTATGTTGATCATTTCGGAGATTTTAAAGATGATTATGGACTTGTCGCGGAAATTGATGATCAAATTATCGGAGCCGTCTGGGTCCGCATCATGAATGACTATGGACATATTGATAACGAAACGCCTTCCTTTGCCATCTCGCTATATAAAGAATATCGCGGACTCGGCATTGGGACCGCCTTGATGAAAGAAATGCTTGACCTGCTCAAAAGTCAAGGATACAAACGTGCTTCTCTTTCCGTCCAGAAGGCCAATTATGCAGCCAAAATGTATCTGGATATCGGCTTTCAGATCGTTGACGAAAACGATGAAGAATATATCATGATGTTTAAATTATAAAAGGAGAAACCTGTCTATGCCAAATATTATCGAAATTACTGACTTTGAGGCACCGGAGCTGGATGTCTATGCCCGCCTTACGGAAAACCAATTACTCAATCGCCATGAACCAGAGAAAGGTCTTTTCATTGCTGAAAGCCCAAAGGTTATTGAGCGTGCTCTGGACGCAGGCTGTGTTCCGGTTTCGCTTTTGCTCGAACGAAAACATGTAGAAGGACAGGCCCATAGCGTTATCGCCCGATGCGGAAATATCCCTGTCTATATTTCCGATTTTGAGGTCCTGACCCAGTTGACAGGATTTAAACTCACCCGGGGTGTCTTATGTGCCATGCGGCGTCCACCCTTGCCAAATGTTGAAGAAATATGCGCTAATGCCCGCCGAATCGCTATCCTGGAAAACGTCATGAATCCAACCAATATCGGAGCCATTTTCCGCTCCGCCGCTGCCCTGAATATGGATGCCGTATTACTTACCCCTGCAAGCAGCAATCCGTTGTACCGACGCGCCATCCGTGTCAGTATGGGCACGGTTTTTCAAGTGCCATGGACCTTCCTTGGCAATGAAAACACAGATGACAGCCAGGTAAATATTAAACTTCTGCAAAAACTTGGCTTCAAAACTGCTGCCATGGCATTAAGTGACGATTCCATCAGTATCGATGATCCGCGGCTCAGGGATGAAGAAAAACTGGCAATTATCCTGGGCACCGAGGGCGACGGCCTGGCTTCATCTACCATTGCCGACTGCGATTACACCGTGCGCATTCCTATGTCTCATGGGGTGGATTCCCTGAATGTCGCCGCGGCCAGCGCAGTCGCTTTTTGGGAACTTGGAAGACATTGAACACTCTAAACAGTAAATACTTAAGTAACTATATAAACCTCATCGCCTTTATTTAATAGCTACTTTTATTACATTATCCCTTCTGTTCTCAAACAGATCATAGGCGTCTGTAATACGTTTAAGCGGATATGTATGGGTAATCAACGGTGTTGTATCAATTTTTTCCTCTTCAATCAACCGAAGTATTTCTTCACAGTCACAGCCATCTACACCGCCGGTTTTAAAGGTCAGATTTTTTCCGTACATATCCGGCAACGGCAGGCTCTGGGCTTCATCATACAAGGCTACGATGGTTACAATCGCATTTGGCCTTGCACATTCCCACGCCATTCGGAAAGTGTCTTTTGCTCCGGCCACTTCCAATACCACATCAGCTCCGCCGTGATCACTGTTTTCTTTGACAAACTGCTGCAAGTTTTCTGGTCCAACAACGCACACATCCGGATAATGTTCCTTTATAAATTCTCTTCGTACACAATCTTTCTCACATAAAATAATA
>CATYEA010000052.1 GCA_958405355.1 uncultured Lachnospiraceae bacterium | reverse complement strand
ATAATGAAATTATCTGAATCAAAGGGGAGGTATGCCATATGGGATTGTTCTGGAAAAAGAAGACACCGGACAAAATTCTGGCGGAGGGAAGGAGCCAGTTTAAAAGCGGCGATCTGAATCGTGCTTTTTCGACTGTGCAGGAATTAGCAGATAAAGGAGAACCGGAGGCTTGTTATTACGTTGGTGTTTATTGGCTCAAAAAGGATGATAAGTGCACGGCAGAAAAATACCTGGCCACCGCCGCCGGGGGCGGATGGCAGGAAGCCGCACGGCTGCTGAATCAGCTGATTGAAGCGCAGTATGATGAGGGTATCGCCGCTTATGATGCCGGAGACCATGCCAAGGCATTGTCCTTGTTTGAAAAGGCTGCGGAACACGGTCATGCCTACGCCCAATTCAACTGCGGCCACATGTACTACACTGGCAAGGGCACAGAATTGGATGACACCAGGGCATTATACTGGTTTGAAAAGGCCGCGGAACACGGCGACGCCCAGGCCCAATTCCGATGCGGCTACATGTACTATATCGGCTCGGGCACGGACAGAAACATGGCAAAAGCCACATCGTGGCTTAAAAAGGCCGCCGGCCAGACGGAAGATAAGGAGACCCAGGAAGAAGCCATGAAACTCCTGATGGAATTCTATTAGACCAGCTCTATCCTCCCAGTGAGACGAACTGAGCAAAAAAACGCCTCTTCTTAGGATATATTTTTCAATATATCCTAAGAAGAGGCATTTTTTCGATTTTATTCTTCAATAAATATACTTGAAAGCGTCAGTCCATACGCATCATCAATTTCAGCCAACAATGCTTCTGTAGTATCATCAAAACTGCTTTCATCAAATTCCATTTCCGCACACATATAAACCGAACCGTCATCCCGGATGTCTGCATACAATACTGTGAAAATCTGATGTCCTTCACCATTGATATAAATGGCCGGAAGCAGACCTACCGTATCGTCATCAGCCGTTGTCGGAACATCACTATCTAAAACAGACAATCCCTGTGCTTCCAGACGGGATGTATAATCTTCTAAAAGCCCTGTCAAAGCTTCCGACGCACTGTTCGCCTGAGTCATCGTCAATCGGATACTGATACCATGGTTTATACCCGTAAGGCTTCCTGTATCTCTCTGAACAAAATTTTCTTCATAAGGAACATACCCATCCCGAACTGTATCCTCTGCCAATCCATCAAAATAATATCCGACAGCCATGTGTTCATACTCCGATGCCTTTTCATACGCTCCCTGAAGCTCTTCCAGAGTAGCTGCATTCAAACCGCTTCCTGCGGCTGCTGCATTATCCGATAATTCGCCGCCGGCCGGACCGGCCGCCAATGCCTCTTCCGGGACTTCGATACTTTCTATCGTATCAAATTCCGTATAATTCATCTCCACAGACATACTGTTGATTTCCACGGAAACGCCATCCGCTTCCACCGCATCACCAGTCTCTGTAATTTCAATATTCACAGAAGCCGGAAGCATTTCATCCTTATACACCTTTAGTGTGGCATTTGCCTTGATTCCCGAAAGGTCCACTTCTCCTATGCCTTCTGTAAAAGAATCCATTTCACCTACCAGAGCATCCATTTCATCCCCGGACACCTCACCTGTAAGTATATAGACTTCTTTATCGCCAATCTTTTCTGTGCTTTCCTGGAGCGTAAGACCCGACTCTGAACTGAATGAATCAAACAGATCCCCCATACCGGCAGCCGTTCCCTCTGATTTTGTCCAGGCATTATTCATCTTTGTATAAGTAATCGCCTGATCCCCTTCCGTCACTGAATAAGCTTCCATATCCATTGAAAGCCCCAGCAGACTCATGTCCAATTTACCATTCACATGAATCACTTCCGGTTCCATAGTCATTTCCATAGCACAATCCAGACCCACAGACAGATTCATTCCCAGTCCGCTTTCGGATATTTTCATATCCATGTCCATCGCCACATCCCCACTGACAGACTGGATACTCTCCATATTTCCTTTTACCTGCTCCAAAATACTCTCGGCCGTCAGTTTCTCTTTAGCAGAACTGCATCCTCCCAACATTATCGCAGATAGTATCATTACTCCGGCCAGTCCCCAACATAGTCTTTTTCCCATAACGTCTTTCTCCTTTACTTGTGATATAAAGATTATACCTTAAAAACTGCCGAATATCTATACCACAGCATACTTTTATCCATCCATTTCACAGCGGACTGTCACACGGTTCTCGCCGCCATAATCACAGGTAAACAATGTCAGATCATAGGCTCCCGCTGTCATTGCTTCTACATCATAGGATGTCAGGACATCCATCGCAGCCACCGTATAGCTAAACCGGATACCGTCTGCATCGGTAAAGTACACTTTATCTCCCACCAAAAGATCTGCCAGTTTCCCAAAATGCCGGGAATAATTGTGGGCAGCAATGACCATATCCCTGCTTTTTACCGCCCCTGCATAACGGCATGGCGCCATATCCAAACGCCCATAATCCCATTCCGACATGACAGGAAGTTCCAGTTCAAGAGACGGAATGGTCAAATAGCCGATATAACTGTATCCGTCAATCTCCATCTCCTTCATGGTATAATCATAAAAATCAGGATCTGTCATTTTATTCTTCTCTGTACCGGAAGCATCCATCTGCCCCATCAGCTGAGCCAGTATTTTTTCCGAAGATGCCCCGGCCTGACTATCCTTCCATTGGTTCCAAATGAAAAGGGACAGTGCCGCCAATACCAGCACCGTCCCTAATACCATGCAGACATTCCCGATCTTACTTCTCATAGCTGCCTCTCTTTTTTCCAAACCGCAGCAGCCATCCGGCAGAAAACATCAGCAAACCGGATACAGCCAGCATCGGTATCGGCCAGTTCAATTGTCCGGTCTGAGGCAAGGTCGGCCCGGCAGGTTTGGAAGGCTTAGAAGGTTTTGTCGGCGTTTGCGCAGACGCTTTTTCCAGTTCCATTTTAGGACTGGCGTCCACATCGTATATATAAGTACCATTTTCGCTCATCGGGATACTGATCAGGAATGGAGAAACTTTGTTGTAACCGTCGGCAGCTTCATGCTGCACCATCAAATACAAGCCTGTCTTCAGCCCGGTAAATATCACTTTTCCATCGTTTCCGATCTTTTCAGTCACACCGGCAAAGTTCTGGTCCGCCGCATATCCGGCCAGTTTTTCTGCCAGCTCCGGTTCGGATGGTTCGGACAGCTCAGCGCCGCTGCCCGTAAAATCGCTGCTCAGAACAAAACCATAATTTCCATCATCCTCTTGAATCTCACCCACCCGGTAAAATGTCATTGTACCGCCAGGCACCGCTTTATCTTCATAGACCATAGTAATGGAAACCGTACCTGTTCTTGAATCATCAGGTACATCATGTGCATAGGCTGTCATTCCCATCATGCAAAGCAACAGCATTGACAGGAACAATGCCATAAATCGTCTCTGTAATCGCATTTGATCTTCCTCCTATTTTTTACCCTTATGACTATGTTTACTGCGAGTCGTTATCAGCAGCAAAAGCAATAACAAAAGCAACATTGGAACAGCGACTATCGGCGCCACGATGACCGGCTCGATCTGCATAGCATCGGATGTGACCCGGATCGCCGCCGCTTCCTCCGGATTATCTATCCGGTGACCGCGGACCAGCAGACGGTGGCTGTTGATCCCATAAGGTGTACAAGTGACCAGGGTACAATAATCCTTGCCTTCCTCAATCTCCAGCGCCTCGATTTCACGGGGTTCTACGATCAGGATCTGGTCTACCTCATAGGTCAGGGTCTCATCCAGGATCCTCAGGACAAAGGTATCTCCCTCGATCAGCTTATCCAGCTCTGTAAACAGCCTGGCACTTGGAAGCCCCCGATGCCCGGAAAGTACGCAATGTGTGCTCTCACCGCCCGTCGGAAGACTGCTGCCCTCAATGTGACCCACGGCAATCTGTAAGACATCCTCATCCGTGCCATGGTAAATGGGCAGTGAACAATTAATCTTCTTGATCTCGATGTAGCCGATGATACCGCTGCCGGAAACATTCAGCAAAGATTCATATTCGTCCTTCTCTTCTTCTGTAAATGTGTAGCGGTCTCCCTTCGCCAAAAGCGCCTGATTATAGGCCCTTGCATCGGCCCAGAGCTGCTCATAGGTGTCCTCATCCAGACCGGCCACCTGGCCGGCATATTCGGCAATGGCTCTGGATTGGTGCAGAGAATTCCAGTAATCACTTACAGTTGGGTACAGCAGCAGGGACAGCCCTACAAGAAAAACCAGTATTAAAATGAGTGTTGATAAATGACCTTTCTTCATGCAGGGTTCTCCTTGCCGCTGTGACCAAAAGTCACAGCGGACGTATTTCATAAATAATATCGCTTATTTTTCAGAGTTCATGCGTCTCTTGGTGATCAACAGCACTGCAGCGCCAACCACTAAAATGCCGCCAACTATGTAGAACAATGTTGTTCCCATGCCGCCAGTTTCAGGCAGAGTTGCACCGGCTTTGTTTTCAACATCGGCAGATACCTCACCAGTTGAAACATTTCCAGTAAATTTATTGCCACCGCTCAATGCCGTCAATGTAAGTGTCTCGTCATTATGCTCTGCGGAGATGGTAAACTCGATATCCTTAATGGTGTTATAACCAGCCGGAGTTGTAGTCTCAACCAGTTTATAATCACCGTCATCCAGACCTTCCCACACGAATGTGGTCATCTCATTGCCTTTCACCTCATTATCAACAGGCTCATATTTACCGCTAGTAGCATTCTTCTTATACAGGGTAAATCCTGCGCCCTTCAAGGAGATATATTTTTCGTTTCCATCGCTGTCTATACCAGTCTTTTCCGGATCTTTACTTGCATCATATTCCGGATTCTCGGTAACCTTATTGACAACCGTTTTGTAGGTGAATACGATGACTGTATCATCTGGAGTCTTTGCGTTTTCACCACCCTGTTCATCATTAGGATTATTGGAATAGGTAATATGCATTGTATTCTTGTTGCCAGCGGAGCCGATGTTTGCATTCGTGTTCAGCGTAGATTCATATTCCACAGTAATGACCGATTTAGCATGAACAGACTCAATCTGTTTCAAATTTTCAAAGCGCACTTCAAAGGTATCGCCGTCAGTCAGGTCACTAGTCACAACTTTAAATCCAGTAGTGATTTCATTACCGTCTACATAAACCTTTACGGATTTTGGATCAAAAGTCAGGCCTTTCTCTTCTGTATCGTGGAAAGTCAGTTTATAAGTCTTATAATTCGCGTAATCCTGAGCGATCGTAGCCTTTAACTGGAAAGGAACATTGTCACCGATGTCATAATCCGCGGAATCCTGCCAATCAGTGATAGCCCCCGTACTATCATTAACATCCTGGACTTTCTTTTCCGAAGTTGTTTTGCCAACTTTTGGACTAATTGTGGTAGTACCAACAACCTCTACAACATACAAGCTGTATGCCTCACCATCACCTACAGGGCCATTGTCTTTAATCAAATAATAACCGGTAGGAACATTCAAAGAACTTCCGTCGCTAACAGTACCAAACTTTTCAGAGTTCAAATCGACATAACTCTTAATTATATCCAGCTTTGCCGTATCAGACGTACTGTTGTTGACTGCTTTCAAAACAGCCAGCACCGTTTCATCGACATCATTGCCCGCTCTACCTGTACCATTCTGCCCCCACTTTACGTTAGACAGAACTTCTTTTCCGGAATCATTTTCTGAGTAATCGCCAGTGAAAATCTGATAAACGTCATAGGTACGTGTACTGCCATCAGAAGCCGTAATAGTTATGTTAGCATTTTCCGCAAATACTGTACTGCTCATGGCAAAAGCCATGACCAAAACTAGTAAGAAACTAATAAATCTTTTCATGTTTTTCTTCATATTTTTAATTCCTTTCTACTATTAATATTTTATTTTTTATTGCATCGCATCAGGAAGATGCCGCATCCCCCTTTCTGCGTTTGTTTTTTTTGTATAATATAATAGCTGCCGATGTCATAATCACCGAAGCGCCAATATATAACATTGTTGTCCCCGATCCGCCAGTCTCTGGCAGCTCGTATCCGTCCTGAATTGGTTTATTGGAAACCATGATGTCATATATCGCAGGATCCGCCTGAAATGTATAAATACATTTTCCATCAAATGGCGGCATTCCAAATTCGTTTGACTTGCTGCACGATATTGAATCCTCATTATCACAGAACCAGAAATAATACTTGGTACCATCCAACTGATACCCATCTGGTGCTTTTTCCTCCTTCAGGTAATATAGCTTATGGATACCCAAATAAACCCCATTACCCTCGGTCGTATCTGTTTCCACCTGAATAATACCGTCACTGCCAGTGGTATATAAGTGTATTCGTTCAGTTTTTCCCTCTTCATATAAACCAAACTCAACTCCGCCAAGCGGCAGTCCGGTGTGGCTGTCATATTTATACAACGTTGCACCGTAGTGACTGCCGGTGATTGCCGCTTTTGGAACTTTGTATTCTTTACCACCGACATCATAGGTCTGTGCAAACAGTTCAACAGAAGCCTTGTTGCTATAGGTATAGTGTGCGTTCCCACCGCTGACTGCGGCCTGATAGACCAGCGTATATTTGTACGGTCCCAACGCCTCTGCCTTCAGCGTTATCTTCAGCAGGTTTTCTAGCTCTCCCGTCTTTTCATTTTCTACATTTGGCTGATAAGCCAACGTATATTGTTCAAACGGAACCAATACTTTAGATGTTGTCTTATTTTCTTTATAAATTTTCAGCGTATCCGGCAGGAAAGCCAGCGTTGAGGTCATCGTATCGTCAATGGTAATCGACTGAAGACTTTCTAGATGCTCCATCATCTCATTGACCGTAATCGTATATTCGACCTTATAGTCATTGTCCTCATCTGGCACCTCGGTACGCTCTTTGGAGAAAGCGCCGGATAGTGGAACACTCGCTTTGGACGAATCAATATTGCGAGATGACCTCACTCCATTTGGAAAATACACATTATTCAGCTGGACATTATTGACGACCTGCGCATTTTGATCGCCATAGGTATCAACCAATGCCGCGGCATCTGTTGTATAAGTAAATGTAAGCTCTACATCTTCCTTAAAACACCAGCACGTGCAAAATCCCTTCCCGTTTACATCCTGGCATCCTCTATCCGCCCACCGGGAACAAGTGTCTTTTGTACAGGTACAATGACTATATAGAACAATTTCCTGTTTCGATAAAACTCCGTCTACTCCACTGGAATAGTCACATTCCCAACAAATTTGATCTTCACCAGTCGCTTCGCTTTTCTCCGGCACCGAAAACGTGTTTCCATTAATCGTTGCCGTTACAGTCGCCTTATTTAAATCATTCTTCCAAGGTGCTGTACTTTTCGACACATCGACATTCATCACATCCCAAAGGTGCCAGCAATAATCATATTTTCCCTCCTGCTTACCGAAAATCGTCGCCTTAATCGTCCACTCAATGGTGTCATCGTCATGTGTATCGGTTCCATGATTTTGGTATTCAGCAGTTTTTTTAATTTTGCCCGTATTCTTTGATGATGGGTTGACCTCCAAGATCCCAGTATCTTCATCACCATCGATAGACGCCTTATTCCCATAATCTTCGTCCGATTCTTCCATAGTGCTTGTATAGGTGAAAGAATACAGCCAATTATCATTGCCCAGGGTAACCGTTTTTCCACAGGATGTACATTCGATTGTTTCCGGCATAACATAACTCCAACCGTCGCGTGTCCATGTAAGGCCTTGTGTATCCTGTGTCACCGTCCAATAATGACTTTCTTTTCCGACGTTCTCGTCATCGAAATTCCCATCATAATGCGTGGCCTCAAATGCAATCCCCTGCCTCATATCATCTTCCGTATAGTAATGATTTCCGCCTGTGATCGTATCTGTCAGAGTGTTTCCAATGATTTTAGACTGTGAATTCCCATAGATTTCCGTCCCCCACTTAATCTTACCCGGCTGATCCTGCGTACTTCTTGCCCACTTGTTCACCTCAGTCTTTGAACTGCTCTCATTGTATTTCACAACGTATTTGATGTTACCGTCAAAATCCAACGGTTGGTCTGTATAATCAAATTGACATACTACATCGGCAATCAGATCAATATTCGAGTAACTCTTTATATTCTCGTTGATATCAAATATCAGCCAGACCGTTCCATCCTCGTTCGGCTGAAAATACCATCTGCCCACGTCTGCTATTTCTTCATTATTTGCTTTGAGCCGCAGCGTTCCCTCCTGATCCAAACTAATATTCGAAACAGAAGTAAACGTGACATAGTATTTGCCGGGGTCGATCTTCACACCAGAATAGGCAACATCGACATTGTATGTCTCACCGGCGAAAATCACATACTCTTTTGTAACAGGATCTTGCTCTACAACTTCATCGCCTTTTGAAACCGTGATAACAACTTGTCCGTTACCGGTCTCCTTTGCATATTCCATCAAACGTCTTGGATTCGTCTCCGTTTCGCTCATCGGCTGTATACTGTCTTCTTCACTCTCAGCATTTGTATCCTCAGATTCTTTGCTCTCAGCGTTTGCATCCTTAGAGCTCTCACTCTCAGAGCTTTCCACTGTCTGATAACAGCCATCACTGTGCACATGCTCAGTCAATTCCAGCAAGCCGCAAACACGTGCACCATTCTCATCATAGCAGGACGCCGAATGTGTATGCAGTTCCTGCTTTCCACAGGTCAGTACATTTTCGGTCTGATAACAGCCATCCGTATGCTGATGGGCTCCCTGACCCTCTTCCATACCACAAGTCAAGGTCTCCGTCCAGTTATAACACTCATCCGTATGCACATGTTCCTCACTTGTATCCTCACAGATCAATTCGCCCTGTTCCCGGATATAGCAATCCGGCCCATGAACGTGGCCTTCATTTTCCGTTTCACTGCACACTAAGACCTGATGGGCTTCATAGCAGGAGTCGCTATGATGATGCGCTTCGATCTGCGGCAGCTTGCATACCAGATTACCATCGGAGTCCACACAATCCTCGTTATGTACATGAACAACATAATCCGCCAGGCCGCAGGTCAATACCCTTTCTGTACCTCCCGACGCTGTAGAAACCTCTTGATAACATCCTTCCGTATGCTGATGGATGCTGAGCGGACAGGCCAACTCTCTCTCCTTCTTTTCCAATGTAATGGCAGGCAAAATCAAAGCATAAGTCGTACAGAATACCACTAAAGCCGACAAAAAAGCCACTATCATCCGCCATTCTTTTTTCATTTAATCATCACCAGCCTTTCTATTTCACTGTTCCGAAGCCGCTCAACGGCCAGATCCGGAATACGATTTTTCCTACGATTTGTTCGTCAGCTACACAGCCAACAGAGGTGCTTCGGGAATCCACCGAAGTGGAACGATGATCTCCCAAAACAAATATCCTTCCATCAGGCACCTGATATGGTAATCCGATATCACACTCGCCCAACGCCTTTTCCGTCAGATAAGGCTCATCCAACAGTACATTATCCACATACACATTTCCATCCATATCGATATTCACCCATTGGCCGGGGCCGGCAATATAACGCTTTACTAAAAGCTTATTTCCGACATAAAAACTCACCAGATCTCCGGCCTCAAATTCTGTCCCTTTAACAGAAACCACGATATCGCCTTCTGTCAAGGTCGGATTCATGGAACTGCCATAGATCTGCAGAACCGGCAAAAGAAGTACAGCGACCAACACTGCGACAGCGGCTACCACTATAAGTGTATAAAATGTACTGAGAAGCACATGATAGTACCGCTTATTATGCAGCTCTCTGTGTAATTCTTCCTGAAGCTGTTCGACACTCGGAAGCTCACACGATTCCTGATACTTCCCTTTCATTCCCCGTCATTTCCTTTCTCCGAAATACAATAAATGTTTTCAAGATATTGTCTGGCTGCCTCATCAGCAGCTTCAAAGACTCCATTCAAACGCAAAGCAGCCTCTGCCATCGTTCCGGCCTGCTCAATAACAATCCGACGATTTGAAAGTGCTGCATTTGCTTCCTCCAGACTTTGCTTCAATTTTTCATTTTCCTGCATCTGTGCTATGAGCATTTCCAGCAGCTCGCTTCGGCTTAGCCGTCTTAATTCTTTATCTGTCATCCGGCAGATACCTCCCGTATGTATGCATTTTCTAAAAAATCCTCTTTCAGTT
>CATYEA010000051.1 GCA_958405355.1 uncultured Lachnospiraceae bacterium | reverse complement strand
GCAGGCCGCTCTGGGTTTCCACTTCGATCGTTTCTCCAACTTTACGACCAAGAAGAGCGCTTCCTACCGGTGATTCATTGGAAATCTTAAAATTCAGACTGTCAGCTTCCGTGGAACCAACAATGCGGTATTCCACTTCTTCGTCCATATCCACATCATACAGACGGACACGGCAGCCGATACTGATACTCTCCAAATCAACTTCATCTTCATCGACAACTTCCACATTCTTGAGAATCTTTTCGATTTCTTCAATTCTTGCTTCGATATCCCGCTGCTCATCCTTTGCTGCATCATATTCTGCATTTTCGGATAAGTCCCCCTGTTCTCTGGCTTCCTTAATTTTCTGAGCAACTTCCTGTCTTTTAACAACCTTTAATTCAAATAATTCATCTTCTAATGCTTTCAGTCCGGCAAATGTTAAGATATTTTTCTTAGCTTCCACTTTAATTACGCCCTTCCTTATATTATATAGATATTTTACATTCCTAGTATTATAGCGTAAGAACCCGGGCGTGTCAATATCCGCACTCCCGCATTTCCCGCTGTTTTTCCTGGGTATATGCCTTGCTGCATGCCCCATTCAGCATGCTGGCAACGCCATCTTCCATCTCATCCGACACGGCGGCGTCCATGCTCCATATACTCTCCGAGCAATGCTTCAAGAGACGCCATGCTCTCTACCTGATTTACCATGCCCCTCAGCTTAGACGAGCCGGGATATCCGGTCGTGTACCATGCCACATGCTTACGCATCTGGCGGATTCCCAGGTACTCGCCGGAAAATTCAATCTGCATCCGGGCATGACGGAGGATCATAGTGACAACCTCTTCCAATGCCGGTTTTGGTTTCCCGTAGAGGATTTGGCCGATCAGCCACGGATTCCCCTGAAGACCGCGGCCAATCATAATGCCATCGCAGCCGGTCTGTTGAAAAATGGCCTGAGCAGCCTCCGGTGAATCAATGTCCCCGTTTCCGATGACCGGAATCGATACAGCTTCCTTGACCTGATGGATAATATTCCAGTCTGCTTTTCCATGATAATACTGTTCCCGGGTCCGTCCATGAACCGTGACCATCGCCGCTCCGCTCTCCTGGGCAATATGGGCCATTTCCACCGCATTAACGCAAGTATCATCAAAACCTTTACGGATTTTCACCGTCACTGGTTTCTCCGTCGCCTTTGCCATGGCTTCAATAATTCTTCCGGCTAAAAGCGGCTGCTTCATTAACGCCGAGCCCTCGCCGTTATTGACCACCTTCGGCACCGGACAGCCCATATTAATATCAATAATATCAAAAGGCCGGTCCTCAATCTTCTTTACCATATCCGCCATAAGCTCCGGTTCAGAGCCAAACAACTGTAAAGAAAATGGCCGTTCCCGCTCATCGGTGAGCATCAAAGCTTCTGTATTTTTATTATTATAGTAAATCGCCTTGGCGCTGACCATCTCACTGCACACAAGGCCCACACCCTGCTCCTTTAAAAGCAAGCGAAATGGCAGGTCTGTCACGCCTGCCATCGGTGCCGCTATTACATTATTTTCAAGTGTTACATTTCCTATTTTCATTTTCCTGTACAACGTTTGTGAATAATACGAAGTCCTTTCAATGTCAAAAGGCTGTCGTAAACATCAATTGCTTCACATTCCTCCGCAATAATTCCGCCAAGTCCTCCGGTAGCGATTACCTTGATATTCGGCAATCCGGCTTCTTCCTTCATTTTCTTTACAATATACTCAGCCTCGCCAATGCTGCCATAGAAAAGTCCGGCCTGAATATTGGAAATAATCTCCTTGGCTAAAATAGATTTCGGTTTTTTAATCTCAACGTCCGGAAGTTTTGCCGTCCGGTTGCTCAATGCATCGGCACTCATCTGAATACCCGGTGCAATAACGACTGCATCCAGACTGCCGTCTTCGAGAATCAGCTCGAAGGTCGTCGCAGAGCCGTAGTCAATAACAATTGCCGGACCGCCGTAGATTTCCTTAACGGCCGCTGCATCGACGATCAGGTCAGCTCCGGCTTCTTTTGGATTCTCTGCATTGATCCGCACGCCGGTCTTCAATCCAGGACCAACAACGATCGGCTCCGCACAGAAATATTTCTTAATACCGCTTGTAAAGGAATACATAATATCCGGCACAACGGATGCGATGATGACCTGATCAATATCTTTCGGTTCATATCCCGCATTGCGGATCAATTCACGAATCAAAACGCCATATTCATCGGATGTTCTCGGCATCTGGGTCGTCATTCGGAAATTCCCCATAAGAATCTCACCGCGGAAAAGCCCCATCGTTATATTTGTATTTCCAATATCAATTGCCAATAACATATTTTTTACCTCCTCATTCTAATCCTGTTGTATCTCCCAGGAAATATACCCGGTAATACATTTCCAATGATTCAAACAGTTCGGCCCGTTCCCGCTGAAGCTGTTTGATCTTCAACCCACTGCCAATCTCATCATATAAAATATCTTCCTCGGCCACATCCACCCGAAGCTGCAGATCCCCTTCCGGACTGAACTCCATGATGAGGACGCCGCCCACATCGGCTGTAAAAAGCACACAGATGATTTTTAATTCTTCTTTAATACTTTCCGGCAAAGCGGCAAAATCTTCATTTAAATAAAATTTCTGCTCATAAGCGCTGGCTGCGCACAATACCATATTTTCCTGACACATAGCATTTCCTCTATTCTGCATATCCATAAACACCGCGTATGGAAACTTCTCCGGAACGCACCGTCGTATCTCCTTCATCCGTAGAGACGATCAGTTCCCCGATATCATTGATTCCGCGGGAAATGCCCCGCCATACCCGCCGTATTTCATGGATACTGATTTCCTTATTCAGATGAATCAGACTGGCATCATATTTTTCCTTCAAGAAGGCCAGATTGCCTTTCTTCAAGAACTGCTGGTAATTAACCTCAAAATACTGCATCACCCTGCGGATCACTTCTGCCCGGTGATAGGTCTTTCCCGAAGCCATCGCCATGGATATGGCTGTTTCCCTCAGTTCTTCCGGAAATTCTTTCATATTGACGTTAATCCCAATTCCGTTGACAATGTAATTCACCACATCCGGTCCGGCGCTCATCTCAGTCAGAATCCCCGTTGTCTTCCGATGGTCGATGACCAGATCATTCGGCCACTTGATGCCGGATTCCAGTCCGAAACTTTCCATCATTTCCTGAACAGCCATAGCACCGATTAATGTGATCATGGACGCATCCACCGGAGGAATATCCGGCTTTAAGATAAGAGACATCCAGATTCCACAGCCCTCCGGTGAAAAGAAAGCCCGTCCCATTCGGCCTTTTCCCGTATTCTGAGTTTCGGCAACCACCAGAGAACCGTCCGGCGCTCCCTGCTCGGCCAGCATCCGGGCCTGATCATTCGTTGAACCAAGACAGTCATAATAATAAACATGACGCCCCATAACCTCCGTGGTCATACCGCTCAAAATCTCGGCCTCCGTAAGTATGTCCGGACTGGCGATAAGGCGATAACCTTTCCGGTTTATCGCCTCAATCTCATATCCCTCGTTCTTAAGCTGCCCGATCACTTTCCAGACAGCCGTCCGGGAAACCTGAAAATATTCACATAACTCCTGCCCGGACACAAAATCCTGACGGGATTTTAACATCTGCAAAATATCTTCTTTCACTTAAGCCTCTCCTAAATCTCATCGCAAAGGGTCGCCGCCATCACTGCTTTAATCGTATGCATACGATTTTCTGCTTCATCAAAGACTTTCGACTGAGACGATTCAAACACTTCGTCGGTCACTTCCATCTCTGTAATGCCAAAACGCTCGCCCATTTCCTTGCCGATCTTTGTTTTCAGGTCATGGAACGCCGGCAGGCAATGAAGGAAAATGGCCTGCGGACCTGCATTGTCCATAATAGCCTTTGTCACCCGATAAGGTGTCAGGTCATGGATACGTTCTTCCCAGACTTCATCCGGTTCACCCATGGATACCCACACATCGGTACAGATAACATCGGCATTCTTTGTTGCTTCCACCGGATCTTCAATAAATGCAATGCTTCCGCCGGAAATCCTGGCGAATTCCTCACATTCTGCCCGAAGCTCCGCATTCGGGAAATATTTTTCCGGCGCACAGGCTACGAAATGAAGACCAAGTTTTGCACAGGCAATCATATAGGAGTTTGCCATATTATAACGGGCATCGCCCATATATACCAGCTTTTTACCTTTCAGTTCACCCAAATGTTCACGGACTGTAAGGAAATCTGCCAGCATCTGCGTCGGATGATACTCATTCGTCAGACCGTTCCATACAGGAACACCGGCATATTCTGCCAATTCTTCCACAATTTCCTGTCCATAGCCCCGATACTCAATACCTTCAAACATTCGGCCGAGAACCCGTGCCGTATCTTCGATACTTTCCTTTTTACCAATCTGAGAACCTGACGGATCCAGATAAGTCGTTCCCATACCCAGGTCATGGGCTGCAACTTCGAAGGAACACCGGGTACGGGTACTTGTTTTTTCAAAGATCAGAGCCACATTTTTTCCTCTGAGGACATCTACCGGAATTCCTTTTTTCTTCCGTTCTTTTAAGTCTGCTGCCAAATCCAGCAGGTAGAGAATCTCCTCTTCTGTAAAATCCTTTAATGTCAAGAAATTTCTTCCTTTTAAATTCATTTTTTCCATCTCCAAAAGTAATTTATTCGTCTTTTACGGTCTCTATAACAGATTTTGCAAGACCGGCCATTCCCTGGATCTCCGAAGGAATGATAATCTTTGTTGCCTTACCGTCGGCAGCCTTTTCAAAAGCTTCGAGGCTCTTAATCCGAAGAACGGCTTCATCGGCACCGGCTTCTCTTAAGAAACGGATACCGTCTGCATTGGCCTGCTGAATTTTAAGAATAGCCTGAGCCTCACCTTCAGCCTCACGGATTTTTGCTTCCCTGGCAGCTTCTGCACGGAGAATCATCGCTTCTTTATCGGCTTCCGCATCCAAAATGGCAGATTCTTTATGACCTTCTGCAATAAGAATTGCGGAACGTTTTTCACCTTCTGCAATAAGAATAGATTCTCTTCGTTCACGCTCGGCCTTCATCTGTTTTTCCATGGCATCCTGAATCGCTGCCGGAGGAATAATGTTCTTTAACTCGACACGATTGACTTTAATACCCCAAGGGTCTGTTGCCACATCCAGGGTGGAACGCATTTTTGCATTAATAATTTCTCTGGATGTCAGAGATTCATCCAGTTCCAGTTCACCGATAATATTACGAAGAGTTGTTGCTGTCAGATTTTCAATGGCCATAATTGGATTCTGAACACCATAGCAGTATAATTTCGGGTCTGTGATCTGATAGAATACTACCGTATCAATACGCATCGTAACGTTATCCTTTGTAATAACCGGCTGCGGTGCAAAGTCCACGACCTGCTCTTTTAATATAACTTTTTTGGCAACTTTGTCGATTACCGGCACTTTCACATGAAAACCAACAGACCATGTTCCCTGATAAGCACCCAAACGCTCGATAACGTAAGCATGGGCCTGCGGAACAATCTTAATACTGGACACGACGATCAACAAAGCAATGATAATCAGAATTACTACAGGTATCCACATCATAAGTCAATTTCCTCCTTATTCTCTTTCTCTACAATTAATTTGACGCCGGATATACCGACAATGTGTACCATCTCGTCTTTTTGGAAGGTGACTTCATCCTTCGTGGAACGTGCTGTCCATTCCATTCCGTTCACGATCACCTGTCCTTCCGACTTCAGGTTGTTTATAGGTATCAATACCCGGGCTCTGCGCCCGACAAGGCTTTCTGCATTGGTTTTTGTCGTTTTCGTATTCAAATATTTTGTCAATACCGGCCGTGTGAATACGAGCATTATTACAGAAACAATAATAAATAAAATAATCTGTATCATCAGGGACACATGAAGCAGGGCCAAAAGAAATGCCGCCAATGCACCTACGGCAAACCATATGGTCGTCAGCCCCAGTGTCAGTATTTCAATTAAGAGCAATACACCAAAAGCTCCAAGCCAAAATATTGCATACATCGTTGTCTCCTCCTCTCTTTCAGTCTACTGTCATTCGCTGCCGTTTTGCCTCATACATGAGAAGAGCAGCCGCAACACCTGCATTCAGGGATTCCACCTGACCGGACATGGGAATCCGAATGTAGTCTGTTGCCATTTCCGCCAACGCATCGCTCAATCCGTTGGCTTCATTGCCTATCATAAAACAGGTATCTTTCCGATAGTCCTGTTCATAATAACTTTTTTTACCTTTCAGGTGGGCTGCAAATACACGAACACCCGATGACTTCAGACAAGAGATGACCGTCTCCAGATCTTCGGCCACAGCTATCGGCACTCGATAAATCGAGCCCATGGTAGAACGGATAACCTTCGGCATATAAGGGTCCACGGATGTCCGGTTTAATATGACGCCATCGATTCCGGCGCCTTCCCCGGTCCGAAGGATGGTTCCCAGATTTCCCGGATCCTGGAGAGACTCAAGAACAAGAAACAGTTTTCTTTCCCGATGCTCACCGTCAGAGGCTTCTCCTGCAGCCCTGCCGGCCGCCAGTGTCTCCCAGCTAAGAGAATCCATACTTACTACAGCCATAACGCCCTGCGGCGTCATCGTATCCGCTGCTTCTTTAAATACCTTATCGCTGAGAACTTCCAAAAAACAGCCCGCCGTTTTTGCCTTGTCTGCCACCGCTTCCCGCTGTTTTTCATCCTTTGCAAAGCTTTCTGACATATAGACCGCTCTCAGCCGCTCCGGAGGCGCTTCCAGCACCATCTTGATACCTTCCACGACAAAGCACTGCTGCTCCTTTCGAACCTTACCCTTCTTTTGAAGCTGTATTAAATTTTTAACCCGAGGATTTGCCGTACTCGTAATCATCTATGCTTCGACTCCAATTTTCGCAAAATCACTGTTCTTTCCGACAATGACCAACGTCATTTCTCTTTCCATAGGTTTTTCCGGGTTCAGGTTGACTTTCAGATCTCCGCCCCGTTTAACACCAATAATATTTAAACCATAGGAACCACGAACATCCAGTTCCCGAAGGCTTTTTCCAATCCATTCTTCCGGCACCGGCATCTCTACCATGCTGAATTCCCTGGACAGTTCCACCAGATCGACAAATTCGCCGCCCATAAGATTTCGTGCCAATCGTGTACCCATCTCTGCCTCAGGAAAAACAATCTTGTCGGCTCCGACTTTTTCCAGAATATGCTTATGGATTTCATTCTCCGCCTTAGCAACGACAAAGTGAACGCCCTTTTCCTTCGTCAGGATCGTCGCCATAATGCTGGCCTGCATATTTGTTGATACACCAATGATCACACAATCCAAATTACTGATACCAAGATTATCCAGCACATCCGGGTCCGTAACGTCTGCCACCATGGCGCAGGTCACGAACTGTGCGGCTTCATCTACCCGGTCCGGATCCATATCCACCGCAATGACTGAATTTCCGCTGCCGGCCAGTGTCATAGCTACTGCCATGCCGAATTTTCCAAGGCCGAACACGCCATACTCTTTTTTTCCCATATCTTTAACCTTTCACTAAATAATAGTATATCATGATTTCTGATTTCATGAAATACCCACAAGAATATCTATATAAAAACTTTACCGTCCGGCAGACGCCGGTGAACTTTTTTCTTATTTCCGTTGACATTCATGATCATCGCCATTGTGATCGGGCCGAGACGTCCGAAATACATACTGGCAATGATGACCAGCTTTCCGGCCAAAGACAGACTTTCCGTAATTCCCATAGTCAGCCCCACAGTGCCTAAGGCAGAAAAAGTTTCATACATGATCTGGATGAAAGGGATATCCGATTCAATACAGCACATGGCAAAGGTACTGAATACCAAAAAGAATACCTGAAGCAAAATGACGCAGACGCCCTTCATAACCGTTTCCATGCTTACCCGCCGGTGCCCCAGTTCCACATCTTCTCGGCCATTCACAATGGCCAGAACCGCACAGGCCAACAAGGTCACTGTGACCGTTTTAACACCGCCGGCCGTACCTCCCGGAGAACCGCCCACAAACATGAGGACACACCCGAGAAGTGCGCTTCCCGTCCTTAAGCTTCCCTGATCAATACTTGCAAATCCCGCCGTACGGAGAGTCACCGACTGGAAAAGGCTGGCCCAGATTTTACCGCCCAGGCTTAAATTTCCCATTGTAGCCGGATTGTTATACTCAAGTGCAAAAAATATCAATGCACCTCCGAAAATCAAGGTTCCAGTCACACAGAGTACCAGTTTACTGTGAAGGTTCATCCTGCGTACAGACTGACGCAGACTCATCTTTTCCCGGAATACTCTCCTGGCCGCTGCCACCAGGTCCCACCATACAAAAAAGCCTAAACCACCGATGATGATAAGGCCCATGGTCACCACATTCATGAGCGGATGACTGACATAAGGTATCATGCTGTCGGCCCCCATCAAGTCCATTCCCGCATTACAGAACGCCGAAATCGATGTAAACACAGAAACCCAGATTCCCTTTGCAAGACCGTAACGGGGAATATAAACGATCATATACAAAATCGCACCGATGGCCTCAACGATCAGAGTTCCCCAGATCATCTTGCGGACCATCCGTACCATACCTGTCAATGTATCGAAGCCATAGGCTTCCTGAATGAGCATACGCTGTTTTAACTGGATTCGTTTACCCGCGATCATCAATAAAAAGGTCGTAAAGGAAACCACGCCAAGACCGCCCATCTGAATCATGACCAGAATCACCGCCTGGCCGAAAAGGCTCCAGTGCTCACCGGTCACCACAGTGACAAGACCGGTTACACAGGATGAAGTCGTTGCCGTGAACAGAGCATCGATATAAGGCGTTGACTCCCCGCTCGATGAAGCGATCGGCAGCGTTAATAAAACAGATCCTGTCAGAATGAGGATCGCAAAGCCAAGCGCAATAATCTGAGTCGTTCTCAGTTCAAAGCTCTTTTTCTTTTTTTCCAAAATTAAACCTCCTGAAAATACAGAAAACGCGTCACAGGCGCGTTTCTCTGTATAACATATTCGTTTATCTTGCCAGAATACGGGATACATCCAACTGGAACGGATCCAGTTCTTTTTTCATATCCAGTGCTTCATCAATATCATAGTCTACAAATTCGCCATGCTTATAGGCTACTACCCGGTTTGACTTGCCGGAAACAAGAGCATTGACCGCATAGGCTCCCATGATCGAAGCATAGACCCTATCCTTAGCTGTCGGATTACCGCCCCGCTGTAAATGTCCGAGAATGGTCGCACGGGTCTCAATCCCCGTCGCAGCCTCAATACGCCGGGCCATACTTGTGGAATGACCGATGCCTTCCGCATTAATGATAATATGATGCGTCTTACCGATCTTACGGCTCCATATGATATGGTCCACCAACACTTGTTCATCATAATTATAATTTTCCGGAAGAAGAATATCTTCCGCACCATTGGCAATACCGCACCAGAGTGCAATATAACCGGCATTTCTTCCCATAACCTCAATAATACTGCACCTTTCATGGGAAGTTGACGTATCACGGACCTTATCAATGGCATCCATGGCCGTATTTACTGCTGTGTCAAAACCAATGGTATAATCCGTACAGGAAATATCCAGGTCAATCGTTCCCGGAACACCGATCGTATTAATTCCAAAGGAGGCCAGCTTCTGAGCTCCCCGGAAGGAACCGTCACCGCCGATGACAACGATACCGTCAATACCGTGTTTCCGGCAGATTTCCGCGCCTTTTTTCTGTCCTTCTTCCGTACGGAATTCCTCACAGCGCGCTGTGTATAAAAATGTACCGCCCCGATTCAGAATATCTGAAACACTTCCCGCATTCAAATCTATAATTTCTTCTTCCAGAAGTCCGGCGTAGCCCTTCTGAATACCTTTCACTTTACATCCTGCTGTCACCGCAGTACGGACAACCGCACGTACAGCCGCATTCATTCCCGGCGCATCCCCGCCGCTGGTAAGTACGCCGATCGTTTTTATCTCTTTACTCATGTCTTGACCTCCATCTTTGCGAACTGACAACGATTTTATCTTGATATTTTAATACAGATTCCTTACCTTTTCAAGACGGATTGCTGAAGTTTTACATTTTCCTCACCAAAGGCATTCCGCAATACTCCGACCACCCGATCATCACCCTGTACCGCATAGCGGTTTCCCAGCCGCTTCACCGCTTTT
>CATYEA010000050.1 GCA_958405355.1 uncultured Lachnospiraceae bacterium | reverse complement strand
AGCCGTGTAGCACAGCAATCCACATCGGAAATATTATCCCGGCCGCCGAGACCTTCACAAATTCTTGCAGAAATCTCATCCGTATCCTCTGTACCGCCGCCTGATGCCGACCCGCTATTTAAAATGCCGCCAGTACTGCCGCTTTCTCTTTTTCCGCTGCGGCGTTTTTTGTCCACATCACTCCGATGATATAATTTGACCTCGTCCGACACTTCCCGTCCCGGCGTTTTAAGATCAAATTTGCGAATCAGGAATGAAAAAAGAAAATAATAAACAACAAAATACACGATACCTACAATAACGATCCAAATCCAATTTGTCTTTGCATTTCCCTGTAAAATACCGAACAGGAAAAGGTCAATAAAGCCACCGGAGAAAGTCATACCGACACCAACATTAAATATGTGCATCAGCATATAAGCTGCCCCGGCAAAAACGCAGTGGATCGCATACAGCGCAGGTGCCACAAATAAAAAGGTAAACTCCAGAGGTTCCGTAATTCCGGTCAACATGGATGTCAATGCAGCAGAAACCAGAAGTCCTTCGACAGCTTTTCGCTTTTCCGGACGGGCTGTTCTGTACATAGCCAGGGCTGCTCCCGGCAAACCAAAAATCATAAGAGGAAATTTCCCTGACATAAAACGGGTAGCTGAAACGGCAAACTGTTCTACGGACGGATCTGCCAACTGTGCAAAGAAAATGTTCTGCGCCCCTTCAATCAGACGACCACCGACTTCCATTGTACCGCCAACGGCTGTCTGCCAAAACGGCAGATAAAATACATGATGCAGACCAAAGGGAATAAGAGCCCTCTCCATCACTCCATAAATCCAGGTACCCACATATCCGGAATTTAAAACCACATTCCCCACACTATAAATGACATTCTGTATCGGCGGCCATACATAGTACATTAAAATTCCCACAAAGGTATAGACCAATGCAGAAATAATCGGCACAAAACGTGTCCCGCCAAAAAATGACAATACCTGCGGAAGTTCAATCTGATAAAACCGATTATGCAGCGCCGCTACGCCCAGACCGACGATGATCCCGCCAAAAACCCCCATTTGAAGCGATGTAATACCGACCACCGAAGCAGAAGCACCGGCCAGAAGATTTGCCGTGCCTCCATTAATCGTAATCATCGCGCTGATCGATGCATGCATGATAAAAAAGGCCACTGCGGCGGCCAGCGCTGCCACCTCTTTTTCTCGCCGGGCCATACCTATCGCCACGCCCATCGCAAATAAAATAGGAAGATTGGCAAAGACAATATCTCCGGCCTCCTTCATGACCGTAAATATTGCATACAGAAACGTTCCCGGTCCCATAAAGCCCATAAGGCCGTAAGCACTCAACATTGTCTCATTAGTAAATGAACCTCCGATTCCAAGCAATAATCCCGCGACGGGCAACAGAGCAATCGGGAGCATGAAGGAACGCCCAACACGCTGTAAAACACCAAATACTTTATCTCTCATAATATGCCTCCTTGTTTATAAGGTATTTTTAACCACAAAAAGGCATTTCATTCATATAAAAGAAAAATGCCGTTGCTTTAACGCAGCAGCATTTTTCTAATGAGTATATTTTAAGTTTAAAACTTCACCTCGCGGCCTTCTTTGATCCATTCTCTAAATTCAGCGGTAGCCGCAAAAAGCACATCTCCGGAAGAATTAATGGCTGTCTCAAAGGAATCCTGAACAACGCCAATAATAAATCCAACACCAACAACCTGCATGGCAATATCACTGCTTATACCAAACAATGAACAAGCCATCGGAATGAGAAGGAGCGAACCTCCTGCCACACCGGAAGCACCGCAGGCAGCTAATGTTGCCAATACAGAAAGAACCAAAGCTGTAGGAATATCCACTGCAATTCCCACAGTATGGGCCGCCGCCAGAGTCATGATCGTAATTGTAATCGCCGCACCATCCATATTAATGGTTGCTCCCAAAGGAATGGACACCGAATACATATCCTTATCCAAGCCAAGTTTTTCACATAACGCCATATTAATTGGAATATTGGCTGCCGAACTCCGGGTGAAAAAGGCGGTGACACCGCTTTCCTTAAAGCACCGAAATACAAGCGGATATGGATTCCGATGAAGGCAGATAGCTGCGATCAGCGGGTCTACAACCAGGGCCACCACCAGCATGGAGCCGACAAGCAGCAATAATAACTTACCATAATCCGTAAATATGCCAAGCCCGTTGGCCGACACCGAACTGAAAACCAGGCCAAGAATACCAAACGGAGCCAGATTTATGACCCAACGTACCGCCTGGGATACAGCCTCTGAAAAATCCTTTAAAGCTTCTTTTGTATGATCCGACGCATGTCTTTTCAATGCAAGTCCCAGGACAATCGACCACAGCAAAATACCAATATAATTCGCATTCATCAACGCACCTACCGGATTAGACACCATATTGAGCAAAAGCGATTTTAAAACTTCTCCGATACCGCTCGGTGCCGTCTCACTGACAGCCTCTGTAAGTTTCAAAGTCACAGGAAACAAAAAGCTTCCCACGACCGCAACAACTGCGGCCAGCAATGTGCTGAGCATATAAAGAAAGATTACTGTCCGGAACTTTTTACCAATGCCGCTGCTGGCCTGGGCCAGAGAACTCATAACCAGTATAAAAACCAAAATCGGTGCAATGGCTTTTAAAGCACCTACAAAAACATCGCCCAACACGCCGATCGCCGTGACCTGCGGCACCGTCAATCCAAGAACCGCACCGATGACCAAACCTATGGCGATCCTCAAGATCAGGCTCGTCTCATTCCATTTCTTTATCATATTTTTCATCATATCATCCCCCGTTATTTCGTTCGTATTCTATTATATTTGCCAATGCAAATAAAATAAGAGAAACACTGGAAATTCAATGTTTCTCTCGTTTCAAGTGAGTGCCGGCGACCGGAATCGAACCGGTACGATCGGTTAGGATCGCAGGATTTTAAGTCCTGTGCGTCTGCCAGTTCCGCCACGCCGGCTGAGTGGATGGAGAAGGATTCGAACCTTCGAAGTCGTCGACAACAGATTTACAGTCTGCCCCCTTTGGCCACTCGGGAATCCATCCACAATTGTCCTGACAGTATATTAATTTAGCATATGTCTTTCCAAAATGCAAGCATTTTTTTAATGTCTGTATCTCTTTTTTGCTTTTAAAAGCAGGCCGCTGTATCTTTCCATGGAAATACGAATATAACCATGCTCGATGGAATGAGTCATGGCATTTGTATAATAACCCGACTCATTGGTCCGCATGACCGTCACCATTTCATCATCGCCGCCCACACCGAGCTTCCAGACCGGAACACAGACTTCTTTGTCCTGGTCATCATTATTTAAGATGGTTACCATCTGATCATTCCGGTTAAATCTTCCAAAAGCCAGCCATTGATAACCTCCGGCAAGAAAATAATAAGAACCGGTCTTTAAAACCTCATTTTCCTTATGAATACGGATGATATCCCGATGAAAATCGATCAATGCTTTATTCTCCGAACCCCACGGATAAGTTCGACGGTTATCCGGATCCGTCCAGCCGCAAACTCCGGCCTCATCGCCGTAGTAGACCGTCGGCGCTCCCGGCCAAGTCATCTGCAGAAGTACCGCCTCCCGGAAAATGCCATAATTAAGGTTTAAACTGGCTGCTTCCGCACCTACAGTCCCAATCCGTCCGACCCGATGATTCGTCCGGGTCAAAAACCGGGAATGGTCATGATTGGAAAGTTCATTCATCGCTACATACAACGATTCATTCTGAAAAGCACTCATATGATAGATCATGGCATCGCGAAAGGCATCCGCGTTACCGTACAGATCTGCACGATAATCATCGCTGTGCTTCTCCATCCCCGTCAGCATCCAGGTCACTGGTTCCATAAAGGCATCATAATTCATCACCGTATCCCACTCATCACCTTGAAGCCATGGTGTCGGATCCCCATAATGCTCCGCCAGAATAAGCGCGTCCGGATTAATCTCCTTCACCGCTTTCCGAAAATCTTTCCAGAAACGATGATTAAATTCCGGTGACAGTCCAAGGTCAGCCGCCACGTCCAATCGCCATCCGTCAATATTATACGGCGGTGACAGCCATTTCCGGGCAATACCGAGAATATATTCATAAAGTTCCCTGGAACCTTCGTAATTTAATTTAGGAAGCGTCTCATGTCCCCACCAGCCGTCATAATCCCCATTGTTCGGCCAGTTTTCACTGTGAAATGAAAAGAAATTCCTATACGGGCTGTCTCCGCTGACATAAGCCCCTTTATCATAATCCGGATTTTTATCATAAATACGTTCTCTGTCCATCCATTTATTGAACGATCCGCAGTGATTAAATACGCCATCCAGAATGATCCGCATACCACGACGGTGAATCTCGCGGGTCAACCGGGCAAATAATTCATTCCCCGCCTCCAGATTAGCCTTATCTGTCACCCTGGAAATGTACTTGGCAGCATGTTCGTTGGATGTTTCGCCCTCATTCAGACATTCCCCGGACTCATAAATAATTTTTCCATAATGCGGGTCCACATAATCATAATCCTGGATATCATACTTATGATTTGACGGCGATACAAAAATCGGATTCAAATAAATGACATCCACTCCAAGATTCTGAAGATAATCCAATTTGTCCATGACACCCTGCAGATCTCCGCCGTAGAATCGACAGACATCATAGGCTTCCGGCAGACTGTTCCAATCTTCGACTTTTCTCGTATACTTTTGAATATAAATATACTCTCTGTCCTCCACATCATTGGATGGATCCCCGTTATAAAAACGGTCTACGAAAATCTGATAAAATACTGCCCCTTTTGCCCAATCCGGAGTGTGGAATCCCGGAACCAATTTAAAATCATAGTAATCCTGATGTTCACAATGGACGCCCCTTTTGTTGTAATACAAAGATAGTTTCCCTGAGGTCACTTCAAAATAATATTTGAAACCTTCCTCCGGACAGGCGACTTCGGCCTGATAGTAATCAAAAAGTCCAGCGGATTCCACTCTGGTCATTGGAAAACGATCCCTGCCAGCCCACAAATAAACCGCACTTACATTATTTTTGCCTGTACGAAAACGCATACGCACTTTCCCACCGACCATTTGTACATATTCTGCAGTCCCGTCAGCAAATAAGGCGTCTTTCAAAATAACCGGTTTCACATTTTTCAAATATAAATATCTCTTTTCAGCCTGACTGCATGTTTCCTGTTTCATAATAAAATCCATGGCGCCTTCTCCATTCGTTTATATTTTCACATATTATATAATAAACGCAAGTTAAAATCCCGTCAAGACATCTCGCATCAGGGCATGAAAAAAGGACAGCCATTTCGATCTGCTGTCCTTTTTTCGGAGAAGGTATTTTTTGTTTCTTATGGGGTGTAACAAAAAACTATATAATGTATTGGGGGGGTTTACGATGTTTATTATAGCGTCCCCTGTAAAATAAATGTTAACAAACATGAATTTTTTTTAAATGTGTTTTTATGCAATATGCAAGAGTTTTTATAGGGTTTTCGTCATTTTATTCACTCTCAAAACAAAAAGGCGAATTATTTTGTATAATTCGCCTTTAACTGTCATTTAATTTTCAGGAACCGTCCCCTCCGCATCAAAGAGAGCCTCAAATTCTTCCCTTCCAATCTTTTCTTTTTCAAGAAGAAGCTGGGCACATCTCTCAAGAACATCCCTGTTTTCCCGAATAATCTGTCGGGCCTGCTCGTGACATTCATCCACGATCCGTTTAACTTCCTGATCGATCACTGTGGCAATATTTTCGCCATAAGCCTTCGTATGGGCCAAATCCCGGCCAATGAACACCTCATCATCATCGCCGCCATAGTTGATCAGACCGACGGCATCTGACATACCGTACTGAGTAACCATCGCTCTGGCTGTACGGGTTGCTGATTTAATATCCTGAGCTGCTCCGGTCGTAATATCATCAAAAATCAATTCCTCGGCCACGCGTCCGCCAAGGGAAACGATAATATCCTGAATCATCCGGCCCTTTGTATAAAACATCTCATCTTTTTCCGGCAGCGGCATCGTATAACCTGCGGCTCCCACACCGGTCGGTATAATGGAAACCGAATATACAGGTCCCACATCCGGAAGGACATGGAATAAAATGGCATGTCCGGCTTCGTGATAAGCCGTGATTCGTTTTTCTTTATCCGAAATAACACGGCTCTTTTTCTCCGCACCAATGCCGACCTTAACAAAGGCCTGCTGGATATCTGCCTGAACAATATAAGCACGCCGCGCTTTTGCTGCCATAATAGCCGCTTCATTCATCAGATTTTCCAAATCCGCGCCTGTAAATCCAGCCGTGGTCTGGGCAATCTGATCCAAATCCACATCATCGCCCAATGGTTTTCCCTTTGTGTGAACATCCAAAATCTCACGGCGTCCCTTCACATCCGGACGGCCAATACCGACCTTTCTGTCGAAACGTCCCGGACGCAAGATGGCCGGATCCAAAATATCTACACGGTTTGTTGCCGCCATAACGATGATTCCCTGGTTGACACCAAAGCCATCCATTTCCACCAAAAGCTGGTTCAATGTCTGCTCTCTCTCATCATGGCCGCCGCCCATACCCGTACCTCGACGGCGGGCTACCGCATCAATCTCATCAATAAACACAATACATGGTGCATGCTTCTTTGCATCCTCAAACAGATCACGGACACGGGAAGCACCCACGCCGACAAACATTTCTACAAAGTCTGAACCGGAGATACTAAAGAATGGCACACCCGCTTCACCGGCCACCGCTTTGGCCAGAAGGGTCTTACCAGTTCCCGGAGGTCCCACAAGAATAACGCCCTTTGGAATGCGGGCACCAAGCTCCGTATATCTCTTTGGATTTCTGAGGAAATCCACGACTTCCTGCAGCTCTTCCTTTTCCTCCTCAAGGCCTGCGACCTTCTTGAAAGTCGTCTCTTTGGCTGTCTCATCCGACATCTTTGCACGGCTCTTTCCAAAATTCATCATCTTGGAATTTGAACCGCCCTGCTGACTGTTAATAAAGGAAAATAAGAATACCAGGAATAATGCGCCTAAAAGCAGCGCAGCCCCATTTTTCTCAATCCACGAATCTCTCTTTGCATCCGTCACAAACCAGTTATCCAGATCATATTCAACAAGCAGTGACTTTACTTCATCAATATCCGTCACATAACACCGCAGCACTGTACCGTCATTCCACTCGACCTCTACAGCTCCCGTCGGCACCTCACCATTCGGAATAATAACAATCTCTTTTATAGAATCTGCCCGGTTCTGTATATCCGCCAGAAACTGGGGATAGGTGTAACTGCCGGCCCGGTCCAGGAGCATTCCATCATAGAGCAGTACCGCCGCCACGACAATCACCAGAATAATCGGCCAGATGCCCAATCCTCTTTTTCTATTCAACTGACAACCTCCTATTCATCAAATACGACAGATCCGATAAAAGGCAGATTACGGTATTTCTGATCATAATCCAGACCATAACCTACGACAAATTCGTCTGGAATCACGAAGCCGGTATAGTCCACATGAACATCTGCCACACGGCGGTCCGGTTTGTCAAGAAGTGTACAGATACGAATGTTTTTCGGCTGTCTCTTATATAAAATTTCCACCAGATAGTGGAGTGTATTTCCCGAATCAATAATATCTTCCACGATCAATACGTTTTTGCCTTCCAACGGCTCATCCAAATCCTTGATAATCTTTACAGCACCGGATGAAACCGTTCCGCTTCCATAACTTGATACGGAAAGAAAATCCATGGATACCGGTACGGAAATCCGTTTTGCAAGTTCACACATGAAAAATACGCCGCCCTTCAGTACACAAATCAGGTGTACACTTTCTCCGGCATAATCCTTACTGATCTGCTCACCCAGTTCTTGAATCCGGGTATCGACTTCGCCCTCTGTCAATAAGACTTTGATCTTGTCTTCCATTGCTCTTTTCTCCTTTTATCTTTGCGACCAGCACCCGTTTTGTGGTGTCTGTCACTTTATAGTTATCGCTGATCCGATGTCCCATAATCCAGAGAATATGACTGCCATCGGCCAGTAAAAGTATCTTTTCCCGCTCCTCGCGGGGTATCTTTTCATCGATCATCCAGCGTTTTAAAAGCTTTCTGTGCCCCTGACCATCCAATGTGATAAAATCCCCATTTTCCCTGGTCCGCACCGCCAGACTATTTTTTATTTTATCATAATCAAACCATTTCGTATACCGATTTATGGGAATTTCTTCATTTTTAAAGGACTCTTTTATAGATAATTCAACGTTAATTCCCGGCCCGGGAAGGGTATAATTTCCCGGAACCTTCACGTCAATACATATCCCCGAAGATATTCCCTCTTCGCCGGGCATTTCCCTTTTTATGGAAATACCCTCATAAGTCCGGACAGCCTGGAGCTGATAAGGCAGATGGCAGCGGCGGCCCACATTTTTATCCAAAAGCCCCCGTATCATTTCCACATGTTCCCTGTCCACATCTTTTAGCTTCCCGGCAGCCACACCAATGGCCCGTCGTATGACCTCTCTCTGTATGACCACATCCAGTCCCCTGAAAGATTCGCCGTGTATGGCACAAATGGGATTTTTCCCCACCGACACACATTGATCGAAGGCGGCCTCTCCCTGCCGGTCCAGATAGTCGGATATATCTTTGATGAGTCCTGCCATTTCCTGTATATGTTGCCCCGCTGCCGGATTTATATTCTCCTCAATGTACGGCAGGACATGATTTCGTATTTTATTCCTTGTGTAAGCATCCGTCAAGTTCGTTTCATCCGTCCGCCACAAAATTCCCTTTTCCTGAAGATATTTCTCAATTTCTTCCCGACTGACGCATAAAAGCGGTCTTATGATCACATCCCGCACCGGCGGAATCCCCGCTAATCCCTTCAGGCCTGTTCCCCGGAACAGATTGAACAATACCGTTTCGCAGGCATCCTCCCGTTGGTGGGCCACTGCGATCCGATGTCCGGAAACCTCCTTACGGACTTTCTCGAAGCATTGGTATCTGTAGAAACGTCCCGCCTCTTCCTGGGACATTCCTTCCTTCTGAGCAAAGCGCTTCAAATCCACATGGAAACTATAGCATGGAATACTCTGTTCCCTGCACACGTTTTCCACATAGGACTGGTCTGCATCCGCTGCCTGCCCACGAATTCCGTGATTGACGTGGACGACCACCAGGGAAAAATGAAAATATTCAGCTAATTCGGACAACACGGAAAGCAATCCCATAGAATCCGCTCCGCCGGAAACACCGACAACAATTTTCTGACCGTCTTCCACCATGTGCTGTTCCTGCATATATTCACTGACTTTCTGAACCAGATTATTCATTCCCAACGCTCCTTTTCTATATTCAATCGATAAACTATCATAACACAGCCGCTGATTTCTTACAAACCGTACACACAAGAACGGTCATATCGTCCTGCTGCACTTCGCCCGGCCGGTCCAGGGCCTCATTTAAAATCTCCGATGCCATGGCATTCGGATTGGTCAGATCCATCTCCGAAAGCAGATCACATATCGTCTCATTACCATGGCTGAAACGATTGACCACGCCGTCGGTCACCATGACGATCACATCTCCATCAAACAAATTTCTGCAAAAGCCTTCACAGTCCATCTCCGGAAATACCCCCATCGGCAGGGAACCGGAGGTCACACACTCTACCTTTTCTCCCCGTTTAATAAACGTGGAAGACGCTCCAACTTTTATAAATTCACAAATCCCGCTGTAAAGGTCGATCACACTCAAATCCATCGAAGAAAACAACTGCCTGTCCCCATGAAACATCATCACGGAATTAATCATCCGAAGCGCCGACCGGCGCGCAAATCCCGTATCCACCATCTGTTCCAGGAGATTGATCATTAATTCACTCTCTTCTTTTGCCTTTTCACCGCTTCCCATACCATCGGACAAAGACATGAGAACCTGTCCTGAATCCAGGTATATGAAAGCATAGCTGTCTCCGCTGACCGGTTCACCCGCTTTCGGCCGTCGGGCCACTCCCTGGATCAGCCGGTACTTTGTATCCTCCACCAATTCAAAAACCGCATATTTCTTTCCAACGACTTCCGGACCATCCTTTTCAGGAATAAACCGCTGTTCCGCCGCCTCGCTGACAAGCTCTGCCAACTCCTTCACTGTCATACAGCGGCCCCGGCGCACCTTGGCAATCATATAAATTTTCTGCCGTCTTCCATGGCTTCCCTCGTCGGTCACCGATATCTTTTT
>CATYEA010000049.1 GCA_958405355.1 uncultured Lachnospiraceae bacterium | reverse complement strand
TTCAAATCCGGCTTTCTTTGCCTCAGCAACAAATTTATCTTCCAGTTCTTTGTCGCCGATAACAAATGGGATATTCATTAAAGAACGGTCTTCTTTCACAACAGTTCCCTTATAGAAATCCTGGGAATCCAGATAGTCATAGAAAAGTTTTGCTTTCTTTTCATTCTTCTCTTTCATTGCTTCCAGACCACCGTTTTTCAGCAGCCATTTGAATACCTTGCCGCAGATGTAAATACCATAAGCCGGCGGTGTATTATAAAGAGAATCATTATCTGAATGAATTTTGTATCTCAGCATGTTTGGCGTTCCCGGAAGAACATCTTCTGAAATTAAATCTTTACGGATGATGCAGATAACCACACCGGCCGGTCCTACATTCTTCTGAGCGCCTGCATAAATCATTCCATATTTAGACACATCCACTGGTTCGGATAAGAAACAGGAAGACTGGTCAGAAATCAGAATCTTGCCCTTTGTATTTGGAAGTGTTTTATATTTTGTTCCATAAATTGTATTATTTTCACAGATATATACATAATCCATATCGTCTGTGATCGGTAAATCCGAACAATCCGGAATATAAGAGAATGTCTTATCTTTAGAGGATGCCAATTCTACAGCTTCACCAAAAATAGCGGCTTCTTTCCATGCCTTTGTTGCCCACTGTCCGGTAATTACATAACCGGCTTTACGATTTTTCATAAAGTTCATCGGAACCATGGCAAACTGTGTGTTTGCTCCACCCTGAAGGAAAAGTACCTCGTAATCATCCGGAATATTCATCAATGTTCGCAAATCTGCTTCTGCCTCATTAATGATTGTTTCAAAAGCTTTGGAACGATGACTCATTTCCATAACACTCATACCTGTTCCTTTGTAATCCAGCATTTCATCTGCTGCTTCCTGCAAAACTTCAACTGGTAAAACAGCTGGTCCTGCTGAAAAATTCCATACTCTGCTCATTTCTCTTATCTCCTTTTCTTTTAATAATACTTTACTTTCTAATCATATCCTCTTCCGAAAATGCTTCAGAAATTGAAGCTCCCGGAGCTACCATCGGCCAGACCTTATCATCGCAGTCGATAAAACAATTGATGACAACCGGGCCGTCGGCTGACAACGCTTCTTTCAGCGCTTCAGTCAATTCTTCTTTATTTGTGACATTCATGCCACGGCAGCCACAGGCCTCCGCGATCTTCGCATAATCAAAATCACCATTTAGAATGGTGCTGGAATATCGTCTTTCATAGAACAGTGTCTGCCACTGTCTTACCATTCCCAATACACTATTGTTAAAAATCACTTCAATTATCGGAATATTATATTTCGAAGCAGTAAGTAATTCATTAAAATTCATTCGGAAACAACCGTCACCGGCAATATTGATGACCGTTTTTTCCGGACAGGCCACTTTGACGCCAATACTTGCGCCGAGACCATACCCCATCGTCCCAAGGCCGCCCGAAGAAATAAATTTTCTCGGTGCATCATATTTATAGAACTGAGCTGCCCACATCTGATGCTGCCCAACTTCTGTACAGATTACAGCATCTCCATGGGTCATCTCATATATCGTCTCTACGATCTGAGGTCCTGTCAGACGGTCTTTTGGATAAGTCAGCGGATAACGGGTTTTTAATTCATTTATATACTGCATCCACTCTACATGTTCCATCTGATTTAACTGGGCACTCAGCTTTCTCAAAACCAATTTTGCATCGCCTGCAATGCAATGGTCCACTACAATGTTTTTATTGATTTCCGAAGCATCCACATCAATCTGAAGAATCTGTGCCTTGCTGCCAAAGGTTTTCGGATTTCCAATCACACGATCAGAAAATCTGGAACCTACAACAATGATCAGATCACTCTGATTAATTCCATAATTGGCCGCCTTTGTACCGTGCATTCCGAGCATTCCCACATAGGAATCATCCGTTCCGTCAAAGGCACCCTTTCCCATCAGGGAATCCGCCACAGGAGCATCGATTTTTTTAACAAACCGACGCAGTTCTTCTGAGGCATTTGCCAATGTGACACCACCGCCGACAAATACAAACGGACGTTTGGAATGGGCGATCATCGTCACTGCTTTTTCTACATCAATTTCATCAATCAAAGAAGCATCCGGCTGGATAGGCTCCGGCTTTTTATATGTATATTCAGTTTTTGTCGCTGTGACATTCTTCGTAATATCAATAACAACGGGTCCCGGACGGCCGGTCTGGGCGATCCGGAAAGCCCGTCGGATAACATCTGCCAACTTCGTAACATCTTTAACAATAAAATTATATTTCGTTACCGGCATCGTTACCCCTAAAATATCCACTTCCTGAAAACTATCTTTTCCAAGAAGATTTAATCCGACATTACAGGTAATCATGACCACAGGAATAGAGTCCATATAGGCGGTCGCAATTCCTGTTACCATATTAGTTGCTCCCGGTCCGGAAGTGGCGAAACAGACGCCGACCTTCCCGGTCGCTCTGGCATAACCATCCGCCGCATGGGAAGCGCCCTGTTCATGGGATGTCAAATAATGGGTAATCTCATCTCTATGTTTATACAATTCATCGTATACATTTAAAATGGCACCGCCAGGGTATCCAAATACCGTATCCACACCCTGCTCTTTCAGACATTCAATCACAATTTGTGCGCCTGTTAATTCCATATAATTACCTCTTTCTATTTCGCTTTAGGTATTTCAAGAATCGCTCCCCGGTTACCGGAAGTTACCATAGAAGCATATCTTGCCAAGTATCCAGTAGTTACTTTAGGTTCCCGTGGCTGCCATTTTGCCCGACGGGCTTCAAGTTCTTCATCACTAACATCTACGTTAATTGTATTGGCAGGAATATCAATCTTAATGATATCGCCTTCTTCAATAAGCGCAATCGGACCGCCAACCGCTGCTTCCGGTGATACATGACCGATGGAAGCGCCTCTGGAAGCACCGGAGAACCGTCCATCAGTAATCAACGCAACGCTGGCACCAAGGCCCATACCTGCAATGGCTGACGTTGGATTAAGCATTTCACGCATACCCGGACCGCCTTTTGGTCCTTCATAACGGATAACAACAACATCTCCGGCAATGATCTGTCCGCCTTTAATAGCTGCGATTGCATCCTCCTCACAGTCGAATACACGGGCCGGTCCTTCATGAACCATCATTTCAGGAACAACGGCGGAACGTTTAACGACACAGGAATCCGGTGCAATATTTCCTTTTAATACGGCAATACCGCCTGTCGGGCTGTATGGATTGTCAATTGGACGGATAACATCCGGATTCTTATTAACACACCCTGCAATATTTTCACCGACAGTCTTTCCTGTCACTGTCATCAAATCTGTATATAATAAGCCTTTTTTGTTTAATTCATTCATAACGGCATAAACACCGCCGGCTTCATTTAAATCTTCCATATATGTATAGCCTGCCGGAGCCAGATGACAAAGGTTTGGTGTCTTTGCACTGATTTCATTGGCAATGTCCACATTCAGTTCTACACCAGCTTCATGGGCAATGGCCGGAAGATGAAGCATGCTGTTTGTGGAACATCCAAGGGCCATATCTACGGTCAGAGCATTCATAAATGCTTTTTCTGTCATAATATCTCTTGGACGGATATTTTTTTCAAGCATTTCCATAACTTTCATACCTGCATGTTTGGCAAGTCGAAGACGTTCGGAATACACAGCCGGAATCGTTCCATTTCCCTGGAGACCCATACCTAAGACTTCGGTCAGACAGTTCATGGAATTTGCTGTATACATACCGGAACAGGAACCACAGGTTGGACAAACCTTATTCACGAACTCATCTACCTGATCTTCTGTCATTGTACCGGCTGCATAAGAACCAACTGCCTCAAACATACTGGAAAGGCTTCGTTTTTCACCGCTGACACGACCAGCCAGCATCGGACCGCCGCTGACAAATACAGTCGGAATGTTCAGACGAGCTGCTGCCATCAGAAGTCCCGGAACATTTTTATCACAGTTCGGCACCATAACAAGAGCGTCGAACTGATGGGCTGTAGCCATACATTCTGTAGAATCTGCAATCAAATCTCTTGTTACAAGAGAATATTTCATACCGATATGTCCCATAGCGATACCGTCACATACAGCAATGGCCGGGAACACGATCGGAGTACCGCCAGCCATAGCAACACCCATTTTTACGGCATCAACAATTTTATCAATGTTCATATGTCCAGGTACGATTTCATTATAAGAGCTGACAATACCAACCAAAGGTCTTGAAAGTTCTTCTTTTGTCATACCCAGTGCATTAAATAAGGAACGCTGAGGCGCAGACTGCATCCCTTTTGTTACAACATCACTTTTCATTATCATTTTCCTTCCTTAAAGTATTAAAGTGTCACGAACAATGTATTGTTCACAGTATACCACAAATTTTTTTAAATGCAATGGTTTTGTATTATTTGATACTTTTTAATACATTTTGTATTGAATTGGAAATTGTTTACAGTCTTTCTACAATCGCATCGCCCATTTCTTTGCAGCCAACGAGCTGGCAGCCATCGGACATAATGTCCACAGTACGGTAACCATCTTCCAATACTTTCTGCACGGCAGCTTCGATGGCATCTGCCTCCGCATCCAGATTGAGGGAATAACGAAGCAGCATAGCTGCGGAAAGAATTGTAGCAATTGGATTCGCCTTATTCTGTCCGGCAATATCCGGTGCGGAACCATGGCTTGGTTCATAAAGTCCAAGGCTTGTAGCACTTAAGCTGGCGGAGGACAGCATTCCGATGGAACCGGTCACTTCGCTGGCCTCGTCGGAAAGGATATCTCCAAACATGTTCTCAGTCAGAATAACATCGAACTGGCCCGGATTTTTTACAAGCTGCATGGCACAGTTATCAACCAACATGTGGGAATAAGTAACCTCCGGATAGTCTTTAGCCACCTCTTCTACAACTTTACGCCACAGACGGGAAGAATCCAGTACATTGGCCTTATCGACACTGACAACATTTTTACGACGCTTCATGGCTGTCTCAAAACCTTTAATGGCAATACGACGGATCTCATTTTCATCGTAGGTTAAAGAATCATAAGCTTTCAGGACACCATTCTCTTCTACGGTTTTACGTTCTCCGAAGTAAAGGCCTCCGGTCAGCTCACGCATAATAACCATATCGAATCCATCTCCGATGATTTCATCCTTTAATGGGCAGGCATCTTTAAGTTCTTTGTAAAGATAAGCCGGACGGATATTTGCAAATAAACCAAGGGACTTACGAAGTTTTAAAAGTCCGGCTTCCGGTCTTAATGACGGCTCCAGTTTATACCATGGGGATGTGGTCGTATCTCCTCCGATGGAACCCAATAATACCGCATCGCTGGCTTTACATGTTTCAATGGCCTCGTCGGTAAGCGGAACTCCTGTAGCATCGATGGAACAACCGCCCATGAGCACCTGAGTATAGTTAAATGTATGACCAAATTTTTCTGCCACCTTATCCATTACCTTCATAGCTTCTGTGACGATTTCCGGACCGATACCGTCACCTTTAATGACTGCAATATTAAAATTCATTTTCCTCTTCCTTTCGTTATTGACTAAGATAACACGGAATTAGTCGTTTTTCAATGACTGATTCATGTAATTGATCAAACCGCCGGCAGCAATCAGTTCCTGCATAAATGGAGGGAAAGCCTCTCCCTTATAAGATTCATTTTTTGTCCGGTTATAAATCATACCATCATCAAAATTAATTTCTACCTGATCGCCGGCTTCAATCTTTTCAGCCGCTTCTTTACACTCAATAATCGGAAGACCGATATTGATAGCATTACGATAAAAAATCCGTGCAAAGGTCTCTGCAATGACACAACTGATGCCGGAAGCCTTAATAGCCATCGGTGCATGCTCACGGGAGGAACCGCAGCCGAAATTCTTGCGGGCTACCATGATATCGCCCTCTTTGACCTTTTTAACAAATTCCGTATCAATATCTTCCATACAATGAGCTGCCAGTCCTTTCGGATCTGTGATTGCCAAATGTCTAGCCGGAATAATAACGTCTGTATCTACATTGTCACCATATTTAAAAACTGAACCAAATGCTTTCATTATTTAATGTACCTCCTTAATCTAATTCACATGGACAGGAAATTTTACCTGTAATTGCACTTGCTGCTGCAACAGCCGGGCTTGCCAGATAAATTTCAGATGTCACATGGCCCATACGTCCAACGAAGTTACGGTTTGTTGTGGAAACACATCTTTCTCCTTCAGCAAGAATACCCATATAACCGCCAAGGCAAGGTCCGCAGGTCGGTGTACTTACAATAGCGCCGGCTTCAATAAAAGCTTTAATATAGCCTGCTTCCATTGCATCCAGATAAATTTTCTGAGTGGCCGGAATAACGATAACACGGAGACCCTTTGCAATCTTACGTCCCTGCATGATTTCAGCGGCAATTCTCAAATCTTCCAGACGTCCATTGGTACAGGAGCCAATAACAACCTGATCAATAGCAATATCCCCAACTTCATCGATCGGATGGGTATTTTCCGGCAGATGTGGGAAGGCTACAGTTGGTTTCAACGCACTCAGATCAATTGTATAAGTTTCATCATATTCAGCATCTGCATCTGCTTCAAATACCTTATATGGCTTGTCACTATGTTCTTTCACATAAGCCAGAGCCTTGTCATCCACAGGGAAAATACCATTCTTTGCTCCGGCTTCGATAGCCATATTTGCAATAGTGAAACGGTCATCCATAGAAAGATACTGGATACCATCGCCCACAAATTCCAGAGAACGATACAAAGCGCCGTCCACCGATCAAATGTAAAATAATATCTTTACCGCTGATCCATTTTGCCGGTTTTCCAGTCAGAATAACTTTAATGGCAGAAGGAACTTTAAACCATGCTTTTCCTGTCACAATACCGCAGGCTGCGTCTGTACTTCCCACACCTGTGGAAAATGCACCAATGGCGCCGTATGTACATGTATGAGAATCGGCACCGATAATCGTATCACCGGCTGTAACAATACCTTTTTCCGGCAGAAGCGCATGTTCAATACCCATCTCGCCAACCTCATAAAAATGAGTCACGTCATTGGCGCGGGCGAACTCACGCATACATTTACAGTTCTGTGCGGACTGAATATCTTTATTTGGTGAAAAATGGTCCGGAATCAGAGCCACTTTATCTTTGTCAAAAACGCCTTCTTTTTCAAATTTTACCATTTCATTAATGGATACTGGTCCTGTAATATCATTTGCCAATACCATATCCAGATTGGCCATAATCAACTGTCCGGCATGCACTTCCTCAAGTCCGGCAGCAGATGCTAAAATTTTCTGGGTCATCGTCATTCCCATGATAATTCCTCCTTGATTTCTCATTTTTATTTCATATAGTTATTGATAGAATATCACATTTAGAGCTATAATAGAAATACATATTACGAATATTTATTATGAAATATAGTTATGGATTTACGGGAGGTATATTTATGGAACAGCATCTATCCCTGTATCGAATTTTTTATACTGTAGCAAATACAGGGAATATTTCTCAGGCGGCCAAGCAGCTCTATAACAGCCAGCCGGCCATCAGCAAGTCGATCAGCCGTCTGGAAGAAAGTCTGGGGGTCACCCTTTTTTCAAGAAGTTCCCGGGGAGTGACGCTGACAGAAGAAGGCCGGATTCTTTACCAGCATGTCCGCACTGCCTTTGAAGCCATTGACACCGGTGAGGAACAGATTCGGCGGATGACAGCTCTGGATATGGGGAATCTGCATATTGGCGTAAGTAATACGCTTTGCAAATTTATTCTGCTGCCCTATCTTCAGTCTTTTATTGAGTCCTACCCTCACATTAAAATTTTAATTTCCTGCCTGTCCTCTAACCAGACATTGGCTTTGCTGGATTCAGGAAAGATTGATATCGGTCTGGTAGCCCATCCGGGAAGTCTACGGACACTGGATTTTTATTCTCTTGGAACCATCCAGGACATTTTTGTAGCCTCTCCATCCTATTTAGCCAATCTGGATTTGAAGCCAGAGGAGATGAGCAGCGGACGACAGCTTTTCGAAAAGGCCACGCTCATGCTTTTGGACAAACACAATATGACCCGCCAATATATTGATGACTACCTGACTACAAATCATCTCCAGACCCACCATACGATTGAAACAACATCCATGGAGCTGCTCATCGAGTTTGCCAAAATCGGTCTGGGTGTCGGCTGTGTCATCAAGGAATTTGTCCAGGAGGAACTGGCAAATGGACAGCTCATTGAAATACCACTGGATATTCCGATTCACCGAAGGGAGATCGGTTTTACATACATAAAAAAACGTCAGCAGGAAAAGGCTGTCCAGCATTTTATCGACTTTTATAAATCTGCGAAGGAGAAATAAACACCATGGAAAACTTTATATTCAGTTTAAATGCAACGATTCCAATTTTTTTAATTATCATCCTCGGATGGGTACTTATGCAGGTGGGCATTTTTAATAAAGAATTCACTACTGTTGCCGACCGCTATGTATTTAAAGTAGCTCTTCCGCTGCTTGTTTTTAAGGATATTGCAACAGCGGACATTTATGAGATGTTCAACTTAAAATTTGTTCTTTTCTGTGCCATCGGAACAACACTGATGTTTCTCGGCGTCTGGCTGTTTGCCCACTGGTATTGCAAAGATAAATCCATGATCGGTGCTTTCACTCAGGCAGCCGCCCGGGGCAGCGCAGCCATCCTGGGCATTGCTTTCGTGGAAAACATTTATGGCAATTCAGGCATGGCGCCAATGATGATCGTCTCAGCCGTGCCTCTATATAATATTTTTTCTGTTGTCATATTAACTTTCGGCGCCTCAGATGCAGATACGGCAGATCGAAGCGGAAATATACGTAAAGCTTGTATTAACGTTGCCAAAAATCCGATTATCATAGGTATTCTGGCCGGCTGTATTTTTGCCTTTTTCAGAATTCCGATTCCTTATATTCCACTGAAAGCCATCAGCAATATTGCAGCCACGGCAAGTCCGATTGCCCTGCTCGTCGTCGGGGCCACCTTTGAAGGCCGCAAAGCCCTGGCAAAAATCAAACCAAGCCTCGTGGCAACACTGATTAAGCTGGTCATTATCCCGGCCGTCTTTTTCCCATTTGCCATCCTCTTTGGCTTCCGGAATAGCGAACTGGTGGCTATCCTCGTTATGCTCGGCTCACCAACGACAGTAAGCTGCTATATTATGGCAAAAAATATGAATAACGATGCAGTTTTAACATCCAGTATCGTCGTCATGGCAACCCTTTTGTCATCCATATCCCTGACGGCATGGATTTTCATTCTCCGCAGTCTGGGATTAATCTAAGATTTTAGATGCTGGAATTTTTTAAACCATCATGTTAAGATATACGAGATACCCGGATGGGAAATTCTGTGCATCAAAAATGCTCGCAGTATTCAAATTCGTATAGAAAGGATTTTTATATATGGCACAAGCAAATCACTATGATGCCGACAGTATTTCGGTACTGGAAGGTCTGGAAGCCGTCCGAAAGCGTCCCGGAATGTACATCGGCAGCGTTTCACGCAAAGGTCTGAATCATTTGATCTACGAGATTGTTGACAATTCGGTAGATGAACATCTGGCAGGTTTTTGCGATTTAATTCATGTTACTTTAAACAAAGACGGTTCAGCTACCATTGAAGACAATGGCCGTGGTGTCCCGGTGGATATGCACGAAAAAGGACTTCCGGCGGAACGTCTTGTATTTACTACGCTCCATGCAGGAGGCAAATTCGACGATTCGGTATATAAAACCAGCGGCGGACTCCATGGCGTAGGAAGCTCCGTGGTAAATGCATTATCTGAATGGATGGATGTGGAAATTTCCAGAAACGGTCATATCCATCATGATCGTTTCAAACGGGGCATTCCGGATATCGAACTGGAAAACGGATTGCTCCCAACCCTGGGTAAAACCAAGAAAACGGGAACAAAAATCACTTTTCTTCCGGACAAGGAAATTTTTGAGAAAACCCGTTTCAAAGAGGACGAGGTCATCAGCCGCCTCCATGAAACAGCCTATCTGAACCCGGAACTGACTATTATCTACGATGACCTTCGTGAAAGCACTCCGGAACATCTGGAATTTCATGAACCGGACGGTATTATCGGATTTATTAAAGATTTAAATAAAAACAGAGAAACTATCTGCGATGTTATTTATTTTAAAGGTGAAGCGGAAGGTATCCAGGTGGAAGCCGCCTTCCAATATATCAACGAATTTCATGAAAATGTACTCGGCTTCTGCAATAACATTTATAATGCTGAAGGCGGTACCCATATCACCGGATTTAAAACAGCTTTCACAACAGTTATGAATGCCTATGCCCGGGAA
>CATYEA010000048.1 GCA_958405355.1 uncultured Lachnospiraceae bacterium | reverse complement strand
CAGAAGCTTTTGCATCTGGGGTTACTCTGTATAAAGGAAATTACAAGGATCTGGATAGTCACTCTATCCGGCTCAAGGTGTGGGATGGAGAAAGATGGCGGTGGATTCATGCGCGTTTATCCGGCAATGATATTCCTGAAGGCGCTGTGTGCTTGTCTCCAAGGCTGGTGTTCAGGGACGGGAGTGTACAGCTCCATGTACCGATTCGACAGTCGGTGCCCGACGGAAAACCATTAAAAGAACGTATGGGAGAGGACATGAAGTTATGTAGTGTCCAGTTCACCAATGGCGATGCTATTGCGGTTTGTTGTGTGGTGGACAGCCGGGGCACTGTGACGGCTGTCCGGTTCCTGAGAGGCGGAAGAGATTATACGCATCGGTGCCGGAGACTTTTGGAAAAGATTGAGGCTTCCCGGAAAGCTGTCGGCGGAAAACGAGGCAGGGATGATAATAAAAGATATTGGAAAAAATTAAAACAGATTAGCGATGACATGGCCCACCGGGTCAGCCGTCAGGCAGTGGACTTTTGCGTGGAGAATGACGTCGGAGTTATTGTCCTTCCCAAATATAGTCAGGAGTTCACCAGGTATGTGATGGCGGCGGTGGGGAACTGGTCACCACTGCGTTTGAATTACCAGGTGCGTACCCAGTTAAAGTATAAAGCGTGGCAGGCGGGGATTTTAGTCCTTGAATCGGAAGTGTCGGATATCGAGAGATATTGTGCCTTATGTGGCGGAGCGGTATGCAGACATGGGGAACAGTTTGTCTGTGAAAATGGACATCAGGGAAACCGGCGTGTCAATGCTGCATGGAATCTGGGAAAAAAGACCTGGAAGAGTCTGAGCAAACATGTGTCCTGACCTGCGTCATTGATTGAATGGCAGGACATTGTTTAATAAATTAATAACAGGAAACTGTGAAAAGGGTCCGGATCCAATGGACGGGACTTTTCGGTTGGATGCCGCCGGGCAGCCCGTGTGGGGTTGTCAAAGAATTGTTTGGGTATATTTGTCTGAGCAGAGAGTGTCCGAAGTTATATAGAAATCATACAGGCAGAACCAGTGGAAGCCCTTTTTGGGGCAGCCGCTGTGGTTCTGCTTTTTTATTCTGGAAAAATGAAAAAATCCTCGGGAAAATCTGGAAGTTTAGCATTGACAGGGGGAAGGGATTGCTTTATAATATTATGATGCAATTAATATGGAGCTTTAGGCCTTGCGGCTTGAGTTTTGATAAGATTGAAGTAACTTTTTAACAGGTTTTAATATTAAGGAGTGAAAAACCGTCAATGAACAATATGAAGCGTGTTAAGCCAGTAAAATCTGGTAAAGGCATTCGTATGAGTTACGCAAAACAGCGTGAAGTCCTGGATATGCCGAATCTCATTGAAGTACAGAAAAACTCTTATCAGTGGTTCCTGGATGCCGGTTTAAAAGAAGTATTTGATGATATTTCTCCGATTGCAGACTACAGCGGCCATTTAAGTCTTGAATTTACGGACTTTACATTATGCAGAGATGATGTGAAATACAGCATTGACGAATGTAAAGAAAGAGATGCGACCTATGCTGCACCATTAAAGGTGAAAGTACGTCTCATCAATAAAGAAACAGATGAAATTAACGAGCATGAAATTTTCATGGGCGACCTGCCTTTGATGACAGAGACAGGCACATTCGTAATCAACGGTGCAGAGCGAGTTATCGTCAGCCAGTTGGTACGTTCTCCTGGTATCTACTATGGAATCGGCCATGATAAGATTGGTAAAAAGCTTTACTCCTGTACAGTCATTCCAAACCGTGGTGCATGGCTGGAATATGAAACAGATTCCAACGATGTATTCAGTGTTCGAGTTGACCGTACCCGTAAGGTTCCGGTAACGGTTCTCATTCGTTCCCTGGGTGTTGGAACAAACCAGGAGATCATCGATATGTTCGGTGAAGAGCCAAAGATTCTTGCAAGCATTTCCAAGGACACATCCGACAACTATCAGGATGGTCTTCTGGAATTATATAAAAAGATTCGTCCGGGCGAACCGTTGGCTGTTGAGAGTGCAGAGAGCCTGATCAACGCTATGTTCTTTGACCCAAGACGTTATGACCTTGCAAAGGTTGGACGTTATAAATTCAATAAGAAGCTGGCGTTTAAGAACCGGATTAAGAACTGGCCTCTGGCAGAGTCTGTTGTGGATATCACAACCGGTGAAATCATTGCCGAAGCAGGCACTGTTGTGACAGATCAGTTGGCTAATGATATTCAGAATGCGGCTGTTCCGTATGTTTTCGTACAGACGGAAGAAAAAGTGGTCAAAGTATTGTCCAACATGATGGTCGATCTGACAAGCTGGGTCGATGTGGATCCGGCGGAAGTGGGTGTGACTGAAAAGGTCTACTATCCGCTTTTAAGCTCCATTCTTGAACAGAATGAAGACATTGAAGATATTAAAGATGCGATTCGCAGAAATTTAAGCGAATTGATTCCGATGCATATCACAAAGGAAGATATTTTTGCTTCCATTAACTATAATATTCACCTGGAATATGGTATTGGAAATGATGACGATATTGACCATTTGGGCAATCGTCGTATCCGTGCCGTTGGTGAACTTTTACAGAACCAGTACCGTATCGGCCTTTCCCGTATGGAACGTGTGGTTCGTGAACGTATGACAACTCAGGACCTGGAGGGCATTTCTCCTCAGTCCCTGATCAATATTAAACCGGTGACAGCCGCTGTCAAGGAATTCTTCGGAAGTTCCCAGTTGTCCCAGTTTATGGATCAGAATAACCCATTGTCCGAGCTGACACATAAACGTCGTCTTTCTGCATTGGGACCAGGCGGTTTGTCCCGAGACAGAGCCGGTTTCGAGGTTCGAGACGTTCATTATTCCCATTACGGAAGAATGTGCCCAATCGAGACACCTGAAGGTCCGAATATCGGTCTGATCAATTCTCTGGCATCCTATGCACGGATTAATCAGTACGGATTCATTGAAGCGCCTTATCGTGTACTTGATAAGACAGATCCGAAGAATCCGCGTGTAACCGATGAAGTTGTTTATCTGACAGCCGATGAAGAAGATAACTACACTGTAGCACAGGCCAATGAGCCGATCGATGCGGACGGATATTTTGTAAATAACTCTGTTTCCGGACGTTACCGTGAAGAGACTTCCCAGTTCGACAAATCCAAAGTAGATTTGATGGACGTTTCTCCTCGGATGGTATTCTCTGTGGCAACATCCATGATTCCGTTCCTGCAGAACGATGATGCGAACCGTGCCCTGATGGGTTCCAACATGCAGCGTCAGGCTGTGCCTTTGATGCTGACGGATTCTTCCATTGTTGGAACAGGTATGGAACAGAAGGCCGCCGTTGACTCCGGTGTCTGCGTTGTTGCTAAGCACAGTGGTGTGGTTGAGCGTTCCGCAGCCAGCGAAATTATCGTTAAGACTGATGACGGTCAGAGGGATGTTTATAAATTACAGAAATTTGTGGGCAGCAACCAGGGAGCCTGCTACAATCAGCGTCCAATCGTATTTAAGAACGAGCGCGTAGAAGCTGGCGACGTTTTGGCCGATGGTCCATCCACTTCTCAGGGAGAACTTGGACTTGGTAAGAACCCATTGATCGGTTTCATGACCTGGGAAGGTTACAACTACGAGGATGCCGTTCTTTTGAGTGAACGCCTTGTTCAGGAAGATGTTTACACATCCATTCATATTGCCGAATATGAAGCAGAAGCCAGAGATACGAAACTGGGACCGGAAGAAATCACAAGAGATGTGCCGGGTGTCGGTGACGATGCTCTGAAAAATCTGGATGAAAGAGGTATTATCCGTGTCGGCGCTGAGGTTCGTGCCGGAGATATCCTTGTCGGAAAGGTTACACCAAAGGGTGAAACCGAACTGACTGCCGAAGAACGTCTGCTGCGTGCTATTTTCGGTGAAAAGGCCAGAGAAGTCCGTGATACATCCTTAAAAGTGCCTCACGGCGATTACGGTATCATTATCGATGCCAAAGTATTTACAAGAGAAAACGGAGACGAGCTTCCACCGGGAGTAAACGAATCCGTTCGCGTATATATTGCTCAGAAACGTAAGATTTCCGTTGGTGATAAGATGGCCGGACGTCATGGTAACAAGGGTGTCGTTTCACGTATTTTACCAGTTGAAGATATGCCGTTCCTGCCAAATGGCCGTCCGCTGGATATCGTGCTGAACCCATTGGGCGTACCTTCCCGTATGAATATCGGACAGGTCCTGGAGGTTCACCTCGGTCTTGCTGCCAAAGCCCTTGGCTTTAAGATTGAAACACCGGTATTTAATGGTGCAGACGAAGAGGATATTATGCAGACATTGGAAATGGCCAATGATTATGTAAATAAATCCTGGGAAGAGTTTACGGAAATCTGGAAAGACCGCATTTCTGAAGAAACTTACAACTATCTGGAAGAGCATATGGATTACCGTGAAGAGTGGAGAGGTGTTCCGATCGACCGTACAGGTAAAGTTCGTCTTCGTGACGGACGTACCGGTGAAGAATTTGACAGCCCGGTTACAGTTGGTTACATGCACTATCTGAAACTGCATCATCTGGTTGATGATAAGATCCATGCACGTTCCACTGGTCCTTACTCCCTCGTTACACAGCAGCCTTTGGGCGGTAAAGCTCAGTTCGGCGGACAGCGTTTCGGTGAAATGGAAGTTTGGGCGCTGGAAGCTTATGGCGCATCTTATACACTGCAGGAAATCCTGACCTTCAAGTCCGATGATGTTACAGGACGTGTGAAGACTTATGAAGCCATTATTAAAGGTGAAAATATCACTGAGCCTGGTATTCCGGAATCCTTTAAGGTACTTCTTAAAGAGCTTCAGTCCCTGGCATTGGATGTTCGTGTTCTGCGTGATGACCAGACAGAGGTTGAAATCGGTGAAACGATTGATTATACCGATGAAGAAGAATATCGGAATTATATGGACAGCCAGAGAAATTATGTCGGTGACAATGAGTCCTTTGGCGATTATGGATATAGAGAACAAACCGTGGAAGGCGATGAACTTGTGGACATCGATGTAAGCGGTGATCAGGATGACAGTGAAGACTTTGACCTGTATGAAGAACCGGACATGGATTAAAGAAAGGAGTGTCGTGAATGCCTGAGATGAATAGTAGTGAAGCATATCAACCGATGACATTTGATGCCATTAAGATTGGTCTGGCTTCCCCTGAGAAAATCAGAAGCTGGTCCCATGGTGAAGTAAAGAAACCGGAGACCATTAACTATAGAACTTTGAAACCGGAAAAAGACGGTCTGTTCTGTGAGCGGATTTTTGGACCTCAGAAAGACTGGGAGTGCCATTGCGGTAAATATAAGAAAATCCGTTATAAAGGCGTTGTCTGCGACCGATGCGGCGTTGAGGTTACAAAATCCAACGTTCGTCGTGAACGTATGGGACATATTGAGCTGGCCGCTCCTGTGTCACATATCTGGTACTTCAAAGGTATTCCGAGCCGTCTTGGTTTAATCCTCGATATGTCTCCTCGGAATCTTGAAAAAGTCCTTTATTTTGCATCTTATGTGGTTCTGGATAAGGGAGAAACGGATTTACAGAATAAACAGGTTCTTTCTGAAAAAGAATACAGAGATGCTTATGAAAAATTCGGCAACAATTTCCGGGCTGGTATGGGCGCTGAGTCCATCAAAGAACTTTTGGAAGCCATTGATCTGGAAAAAGAAGCCGATGAACTGAAAAAAGAATTGAAAAATTCCACCGGACAGAAACGGGCACGTATTATTAAACGTCTGGAAGTTGTGGAAGCATTCCGTACTTCCGGTAACCGTCCGGAATGGATGATCCTGACAGTGATTCCGGTTATTCCGCCGGATATCCGTCCGATGGTACAGTTGGATGGCGGACGTTTTGCAACGTCTGACCTGAATGACCTTTATCGTCGTATTATTAATAGAAATAACCGTCTGAAACGGCTCCTTGAACTCGGAGCACCGGACATTATCGTGCGTAATGAAAAACGTATGCTTCAGGAAGCGGTTGACGCCCTGATCGATAATGGACGTCGTGGACGTCCGGTTACAGGACCTGGAAACCGCGCACTGAAATCCCTTTCCGATATGCTGAAAGGTAAACAGGGTCGTTTCCGTCAGAACCTTCTTGGTAAACGTGTTGACTATTCCGGCCGTTCCGTTATCGTTGTAGGTCCTGAATTAAAGATTTATCAGTGCGGTCTGCCGAAAGAAATGGCTATCGAGCTGTTCAAACCGTTCGTTATGAAAGAACTGGTTGCCGGCGGACTGGCCCATAACATTAAATCTGCCAAGAAAATGGTAGAACGTCTCCAGTCGGAAGTTTGGGATGTATTGGAGGATGTTATTAAAGAACATCCGGTAATGCTGAACCGTGCACCTACACTGCACCGTCTTGGTATCCAGGCTTTCGAACCGGTATTGGTTGAAGGTAAAGCGATTAAGCTGCATCCATTGGTATGTACGGCTTACAATGCCGACTTCGATGGTGACCAGATGGCTGTGCATGTACCATTGTTTGTGGAAGCACAGGCAGAATGCCGCTTCATGCTGCTTTCTCCGAACAACCTGCTGAAACCATCCGATGGTGCGCCGGTAGCTGTTCCTTCTCAGGATATGGTCCTTGGTATTTACTATCTGACGCTGGAAAAACCAGGCGATCCTGGTGAGGGTAAATTCTTCCATAATGTTAATGAAGCAATCATGGCTTATGAGAATAAAGTCATTACCCTTCAGGCACGGATTAAAATCCGTAAAGAAGGCTATGTCAACGGCGAAAAGATAAGCCGTATCATTGAATCCACATTGGGACGTTTCATTTTCAATGAAATCATTCCTCAGGATTTGGGATTTGTAAACCGTTCATTGCCTGAAAATGATCTGGTTCCGGAAATTGATTTCCTTGTTGGAAAGAAGCAGCTGAAACAGATTATTGATAAATGTATTAATACACACGGCGCAACAAAGACAGCGGAAGTGCTTGACCTGATCAAATCTACAGGTTATAAATATTCCACCGTCAGCGCCATCACCGTATCCGTATCCGATATGTCTGTGCCGGGAGCTAAAAAACAGCTCATTGCCGATGCAGAAAAGACGATTGAAAAGATTACGAAAAACTTCCGCCGTGGTTTCACGACTGAAGAAGAACGTTATAAAGCCGTTGTTGAGACCTGGAAACAGGCTGATGATAAGATTACGGACGCCCTGTTATCGAACCTTGATAAATACAATAATATTTACATGATGGCCGATTCCGGTGCCCGTGGTTCCAATCAGCAGATTAAACAGCTGGCAGGTATGCGTGGTTTGATGGCCGATACATCTGGCCGGACCATCGAGCTGCCGATCAAGTCCAATTTCCGTGAAGGTCTGGACGTACTGGAATACTTCATTTCCGCCCATGGTGCCCGTAAAGGTTTGTCTGATACGGCCCTTCGTACCGCCGACTCCGGTTACCTGACCCGTCGACTGGTTGATGTATCCCAGGATTTGATCATTCGTGAAACAGACTGCTGTGAAGGCACAGGCGAGATTCCAGGCATGTGGATCAATGCTTTCACGGACGGCAAAGAAATGATTGAGAGCCTTGAGGATCGTATGACCGGACGTTATGCGGCTGAGGATATTGTTGATCCGGCAACTGGCGAGGTTCTTGTTAAAGCCAATACAATGATCACACCGAAACGTGCAGCAATGGTATCGAAGGCCGGAATTGAAAAGGTTAAGATTCGTACTGTACTTTCCTGCCGTTCTCATATCGGTGTATGTGCAAAATGTTATGGTGCCAATATGGCTACCGGACAGGCTGTACAGGTTGGTGAGGCTGTTGGTATTATCGCCGCTCAGTCCATCGGTGAACCTGGTACACAGCTGACCATGCGTACTTTCCATACCGGTGGTGTTGCCGGTGATGATATCACACAAGGTCTTCCTCGTGTCGAAGAGCTTTTTGAGGCAAGAAAGCCGAAGGGTCTTGCGATCATCTCCGAATTTGCGGGAACGATCAGCATTAAAGATACAAAGAAAAAACGTGAAGTTGTTGTTTCCAATAGCGAAACCGGAGAGACAAAGGCTTATCTCATCCCTTATGGTTCCAGAATTAAAGTTCTGGAGGGACAGGTCATTGAAGCCGGTGACGAACTGACAGAAGGTAGTGTTAACCCACATGATATCCTGAAGATTAAAGGTGTTCGTGCCGTTCAGGATTACATGATTCAGGAAGTTCAGCGTGTATACCGTCTCCAGGGTGTAGAAATCAACGATAAACACGTTGAGGTCATCGTACGTCAGATGCTGAAAAAGATTCGTATCGAAAACAGCGGAGATACAGATTACCTTCCGGGAACACTGGTTGATGTTCTTGACTTTGAAGAGATTAATGAAAATCTCATTGATCAGGGTAAAGAACCGGCCGAAGGAAGCCAGGTAATGCTTGGTATTACAAAAGCCTCTCTGGCAACGAACTCCTTCTTGTCCGCAGCTTCCTTCCAGGAGACAACAAAGGTTCTGACCGATGCTGCGATCAAAGGCAAGGTCGACCCATTGATCGGTCTGAAGGAAAACGTGCTGATCGGTAAACTGATTCCGGCCGGAACAGGTATGCGCCGTTACCGGGCAACCCGTTTGAGCACAGACATCAATCCGGATATGGATGTGATGTTGGACGAAGCCGAGGATGAAATCGTGTTGACTGACGATGCGATGGATTATGAAGAAGAAGTGACTTTAGAAGAAACTCCTTCCGAAGAAGAATCTGTTATTGGTGTCGTTGAAGAATAAATAATGTATTAGTTATAGAAGGAATCCGCAGTTCATTCTGAGCTGCGGATTTTCCTGTTTAATTGCTGAAAAAATGGGAAAACTTTTGGTAAAAGCGATTGACAAGGGAAAAAATAGTTGATATACTCAGATAGTGTGCGTAAATAGGTATGCCTATTTATGTGTGCAAAAACGAAAGATTTTTTACAGTAACCAATTTAATTTACGCAGGAGGTGAAAATAATGCCAACATTTAACCAGTTAGTAAGAAAAGGAAGACAGACTGTAGAGAAAAAATCTACAGCACCAGCACTTCAGAAAGGTTACAACTCCCTTCACAAAAAGCCGACAAATCAGTCCGCTCCACAGAAACGAGGAGTTTGTACAGCAGTGAAGACAGCGACTCCTAAGAAACCTAACTCAGCTCTTAGAAAAATCGCCAGAGTTCGTCTTTCCAACGGTATCGAAGTAACAAGTTATATCCCAGGTGAAGGTCACAACCTTCAGGAGCATAGCGTTGTTCTTATCCGTGGCGGTAGAGTAAAAGACTTACCAGGTACAAGATACCACATTATCCGTGGTACATTGGATACAGCTGGTGTCGCTAAGAGAAGACAGGCTCGTTCCAAATATGGTGCTAAGAGACCAAAGGACGCTAAATAATACTGTTTTCAAACCAAATACTATTGCGACGAATGTAGCATTATTTTACCAGGCCGTAAAGGTTGCAGGTTTATATAAACGCGATTCGGCGCGAACACGTAGGGAAACGTGAGTACCTATGAATTAAATAGCCGGACGGGATTCCGGCCGGTAATATTAAGGAGGGAAGTAACGTGCCAAGAAAAGGACATATTGCAAAAAGAGACGTATTAGCAGATCCTATTTACAACAACAAAGTTGTAACAAAGCTTATCAACAACGTTATGTTAGATGGTAAGAAGGGTGTTGCTCAGAAGATCGTATACGGTGCATTTGACAGAGTGGCAGAGAAAACAGGCAAAGATGCCGTTGAAGTTTTCGAAGAAGCTATGAACAATGTAATGCCTGTATTGGAAGTAAAAGCTCGTCGTATCGGTGGTGCAACATATCAGGTACCAATCGAAGTAAGAGCTGACAGAAGACAAGCATTAGCACTGAGATGGTTAACTCTTTATTCTCGTAAGAGAGGCGAGAAGACCATGGAAGAAAGACTCGCTAATGAAATTATGGATGCAGCAAACAACACAGGTGCATCTGTTAAGAAGAAAGAAGACATGCACAAGATGGCAGAAGCAAACAAGGCATTTGCTCACTACAGATGGTAAGCATAACCTTGCTGCCTGACTTATTTTTAAGGAGGAATTATCCTTGGCTGGAAGAGAATATCCATTAGAGAGAACCAGAAACATTGGTATTATGGCTCATATCGATGCTGGTAAGACCACATTGACAGAGCGTATCCTTTACTATACCGGTGTTAACTATAAAATTGGTGATACCCATGAAGGTACTGCAACCATGGACTGGATGGAGCAGGAACAGGAAAGAGGTATTACAATTACTTCAGCCGCCACTACATGTCACTGGACGCTTCAGGAAAACAACAAACCGAAGCCGGGTGCTGAAGAAAACCGTATCAACATCATCGATACCCCAGGACACGTTGACTTTACAGTAGAAGTTGAACGTTCTCTGCGTGTACTTGACGGTGCTGTCGGCGTTTTCTGTGCAAAGGGCGGTGTTGAACCTCAGTCTGAAAACGTATGGCGTCAGGCTGATACCTACAACGTACCAAGAATGGCATTCATCAACAAGATGGATATTTTGGGTGCTAACTTCTATGGTGCAG